>JAJXVI010000038.1 GCA_021782195.1 bacterium
CGGTTGCACACAGGGTACTTGCATGCGCCCGTGTTGTATATGATTGAGAATCATCCATCGCAACCCAGAGCTTCATCCTCAGGAGGAGATCGACGTGCCCAACAAGAGGGTTGAACTGATTGCCGAGCAGCAGTGGCTGGACACCGTCGGAGAGCGCATTCAAGAGCGAATGCACGCAGTCTATGACAGCACTCCCACCGGACGAAAAGCAAAATCCATTCTTCAGGGGCACTGGCTGGGGCACCCACTCCACGCAGCATTGAGTGATGTTCCTCTGGGTGCTTGGACCGTCGCCCTCGCGCTCGACGCATGCGAGATGACCACAGGCCTTCGTCCCATGGGCGTAGGCGCCGACGCAGCCGTCAACCTCGGACTCCTGGGAGCCGCTGCGTCCGCAGTCACAGGCTGGGCCGACTGGAGTGAAACCGACGGACGCGCGCGTCGCATCGGTCTGGCGCACGGCCTGCTCGGCATCGCCTCGATTGCCTGCTTTGCCGCCTCTTCGCTGGCCAGAAACAAGAACTCCCGACGGCTGGGACGCGGCCTTTCTCTCATGGGCTATGCGGCAGCGATCGTGAGTGGCTCTCTTGGCGGGCATCTGGTCTTTGGCGAGGGAGTCGGCGTCGCCACTTCTTCCTCCGACCCTGCCCTCAAGTAAGAAAACCCGGTACAACTCCTTTACGGGTCGAGCCGACGCGCGATACGGAAACAGAAAGTGCGCAATGGCAAGTAACGAAGCAGCACCTGCCGAATCCAAGACAGGGAGGATATCCTGTGCGTGGTGGCGCAGGATGAAGCTGCAAAGGAGTCTCTGCCCCTGATATGCGTGCGCGTGCCTGCAACTTCCGCAACCTGCTCCGCCCCAACCACGCCTTGCCGCAGTTGCCGCAACAGGCGCCGGCGCAATGCCTGCCTCGGCCTATCGTGCGTGTGGCCTGCTTCCTGCTTGGCGTGGTAGCCTGCCTGACCCTGCCCGGCATCATGCGGCCTGCTCGCTCCCTGCCGACGCTCAGTCCAAAAAATCTTGCCATTCTCATTGTCAGCGACTCGAGCTCCCTGGCCCAGCGACGCAAGGAAAACCAGATCGTAGAACTCATCCACCGCGGCCTGGATGACCAGGGGCTCCCTCACTCGCTGCTCCCGATCCTGGTCTACCACATGAACAAGCCGGCGGAACGTGCCTACTGCATTCACACGCTCCATATCCGCCCGAGCGATCTGGTCTTTGTCGGTCTCGCGGAACAGCGCGGCGACGTGGTACGGAGCGTCATTCTGCGCGAAACCAACGTCCACGATCCCGCCGCGGCGGTCGCCAGCCTGCTCGACAAAGCCATCGCCCTCATCACAGGCTCGCACAGTCCTACGAGCAACTCCAGTCCGTCTTCTCCGATAACGCCCATGGGAACGCCAACCGTGCCGCCGTCGCCCGACTACAACTCGCCCCAGGGAACGCACGGCCCCCACATCGTGACCGCAGAGATGTGCCATGGCGTCACGAACGGCGGAGACCCCGTGCGCCGCGGGTCCTCGTTCACGCCGCGTGAAACGTTCTACGTCGCCTTCGACGTTTCCGGTCTTCACCAGGGCACCTTGATCACGGCCCAGTGGTACTACGGAGCAACGCTCATCCGCAACGGCCGAATTGTCTCAAACCGAATTGGCTCCTCCCAGGGATGGTTCTCCCTGTCCCCCGCAACATACTGGCGTACGGGCATGTATCGCGTGCTGATCTTCGTCGATGGGGTACAGCAGGCCACGCAGTACTTCCGCGTCACGAACGAGTGAAACGCCGCACCCTTCTGCTGTTCTGTCTTGTGGTCGCCCTCGGGGCGGCCACAGGATGCCGCAGTCGCGGACCGTCGCCCAACCTGACTGGAAATGCGCGCCACGTTCTCGTGGTCGCAGCAAGCATCGACGCGTTGTCGCTTGATCCGGCCGTCGCGTACGAGTTCGTCTCGTCAAACGTCGTGATGAACATGTACCAGACGCTGATCCGCTACGACGGCAACGATTTCACGAAACCCCTGCCCTGCCTCGCCGACCGATGGAAGATCAGCAGGAACGGCCTCCGATACACCTTCCATCTTCGCCGCGGATTGCGCTTCGCATCGGGTGCCCCGCTTGACGCGGCAGCCGTGAAGTTCTCCCTGGACCGTTGCCTGACCATGAAAGCAGGACCCTCCGGAATCCTCTCAGAGAATCTCGCCCCAGACCGCATCCACGTCATCAACGCGCGGACCGTGCAGATGCAACTGCTACACCCCTCCTCCTATTTTCTCTGCACCCTGTTCAATCCGGCGGCAGCCATCGTCGACCCGAGCGTGGTCAAGCTTCACCCCGAGAACTGGATGTCGGATCATTCCGCGGGATCCGGCCCGTTCGTCCTCCAGCGATGGGAGCGCGACAGCGACATCGTCCTGGTACGCAACGAGCACTACTGGGGGCCCAGGCCCCCCCTCCGGCGCGTTATCATCAAAGATGTGCGTGAGTCCGGACTCCAGCAGATGATGCTTGAACGCGGCGACGTCGACATGGCGCTCGACCTGACCCCGCTTCAAATCAGCGAGGCGCAGGCTGCATGCCCGCGCGTGCGCGTGGTGGAGGGACCGTTCCTGCGCCTCTTCTATCTCGGCATGAACGTCACAAAAGCCCCGTTCCGCGATGTGCGGGTGCGCCAGGCCATACGGGCAGCCATCGACTACCGGGGCCTCGTGAAGTACATGGCACGCGGGCACGCAATCGCATTGCAGGGTCCGATCATCAAGGGGCTACTCGGCTACGACCCGCACCTGGGCGTCGTCAAGCACAATCCGAAACTCGCTCGCGCCCTGCTGGCAGCCGCGGGCTATCCCCACGGTTTCGACACCACGCTCTACTCGAGCAGCGGCTCCACGCCGTTCGGGCCCTCGCGTGAGGAAGTCTGTGAGAAACTGCAGTCGGACCTGGGAAAGGTCGGAATTCGCGTTCACCTGAAAATGCTGCTGGGCAGCGCCTATCTCGACCTGTACCGCCATCGCAAGACCGACCTGAACATGGGGGACTGGGGCGCCGACTATCCCGACCCCTTCAACTTCGCCCAGCCGTTCGGTCGATCGGACGGAGCCCTGGCCACGCGGGTCGGCTTCTCCGACCCAAGACTTGACCGACTCATCGACCTGGCCGGACGTGAACTGCGCCCGGACCTCCGCCGCAAACTGTACATCCGAATTCAGCGGCGCCTGATGAAAATCGGACCGTGGGCCATTCTCCTGCAGCCCACGCGGGAACTCCCGATACGCGCAGAAGTGCACGGCTACCGCTACAACGCGATGTCGCCCATGGACTACGGCCACGTACGGAAGGGACAACCGTGACGCAGGAAGGGGGAATGGCGGCAATGCCGAAGGCGCCACGCGTGAGTGCGCAATGGCGGAATGTGGGCCGCATCGTGGCACGGCGCCTGGGGCTCTCGGTGTTTCTTCTGATCGGCATCACGACGATGACGTTCGTACTCTCGCACGTCGTGCCAGGCGACCCCGTTGCCACCATGCTTGGCGATCGAGGCACCCCGCGAGAGATCGCCCGGATGCGCTCGCAACTGGGCCTCGACCGCCCCCTGCCGCTGCAGTACGCCAGCTATCTGTGGAACCTTGCACACCTCCGACTCGGCACGTCCATTCGAACCCGACGCCCGGTCCTCAAGGACCTGGCCGACTACTTCCCGGCAACCCTGGAACTCTCCACGTGCGCCCTGCTCCTCTCCCTCGCCCTGGGAATCCCTCTTGGCATCGCCTCCGCCCTCCGCCGCGACCGTCCGCTTGACCACGCCGCCCGCCTGTTCTCGCTTGGCGGCGTCTCCATGCCCGTGTTCTGGCTTGCCCTCGTACTGCTGGCCCTGTGCTATGGCCGCTGGGACATTCTTCCCGCCGGAGGCCGGCTCAGCGATTTCACCCTTCCGCCCCCGCACGTGACCGGCCTGCTGCTCGTGGACTCGCTGCTGGCAAACGACTGGGTCGCCTTTCGCGATGCCGCGTGGCATCTCATTGCCCCCTCCATCTGTCTCGGATACCTGACCACTGCAACCCTGGCCCGCCAGGTCCGTGCCCAGATGCTGGAAGTCCTCAACCAGGACTACATCCGCATGGCACGCGGCCTGGGACTGTCAGAACCAGTCGTCATCCTCAAGTACGCATTGAAGAACGCGATGCTCCCCGTCATCACGGTCATCGGCCTTTCGTACGGCAGTCTGCTGTCCGGCGCGGTCCTCACGGAGACCATTTTTTCGTGGCCCGGCATCGGTCGCTACGCCGTTGGCAGTTCCATCAGCCTGGATTTTCCGGCGTTGATGGGCGTCACGCTCCTGATCGCGGTGCTCTACGGAGTGGTAAACCTTTGCGTCGACCTTCTTTACCTCGTGCTCGATCCGCGCATTCGCGACGGTGCGGCAAGGGAGATCGAATGAGCAGGCAGTCAACCCGCCACCCTTCTCCGTCAACAGGCGCATCGAGGAAAGGAACACCGGGCAAGCCTCGCCCGAGACAGCAACCATCGCGCGTCTGGCAGGGGCTCAAACGCAATCCGCTGAGCGTGGTCGGACTCGTGGTGGTCGTCTTCTTCCTGCTGCTCGCCGTCGTCGGACCGTACCTCACACCGTACGACCCGACCGCACAGGACCTGCGCGCCGCGCTCCAACCCCCTTCCCGAGCCCATTTCTTCGGCACCGACAGCCTGGGATGCGACGTCTTCAGCCGCGTCATCGCCGGCGCACGGTATTCGGTGCCCAGCGGGTTCGTCGTGGTGGCAGCCGCCGTGATCATCGGCCTCCTGATCGGCTCCGTGGCAGGCTTCGCGGGCGGGTGGACGGACGAGATCCTGATGCGCGTGACCGACCTGTTCCTGGCCTTCCCTTCCCTGATTCTCGCGATGGCGATTGCTGGCGCCCTGGGTCCGAGCCTCCCGAACGCGCTGGCGGCAATCGCGGTGACGTGGTGGCCCGCCTACGCGCGTCTGGTGCGCGGAGAGGTCCTGCGCGTCAAGCAGGCCCAGTACGTGGAAGCAGCACGTGCCCTGGGTGTCACTCCCGCCCGCATCCTCTGGGTCCACGTGTTGCCAAACTGCATGGCACCCGTCGTGGTCGCAGCAACCCTCGACCTGGGCAGCGTCATCCTGACCGCAGCAGGGCTGTCGTTCATCGGCTTTGGAGCGCAACCGCCGGAACCTGAGTGGGGAGCCATGATCAACGCCGGGCGAGCGTACCTGGGATCGCAAGCCTGGATCATCGCATTTCCGGGACTGGCCGTTCTGACCTGCGTGATGGGCTTCAACCTGTTCGGGGACGGTTTACGCGACGCGCTCGATCCCCGCAGCGTCCGCAACCAGGGCTCGTCCGCGAGCAAGAACGCATGAGCACCCTTCTCGAGGTACGTGGCCTGAACGTATCGTTCGACGCAGTTCGCGTGGTGCACGACATCGATCTCACGTTGGAGCGTGGAGAGACCCTCGGCATCGTGGGGGAGACGGGAAGCGGAAAGTCGGTGTCTTCCTCCGCATTGATGGGACTGCTCCCCGTGCCGCCCGCTCGGGTGCGCGCGGCCACGTTGTCCTTTGACGGTCGCTCGCTCCTGCGCGGGAACGAACTGGATTTGCGCGCGGTCGGCCGCGAGCGCGGTCGCGGCATGGCGATGATCTTTCAGGACCCGTCAAGCGCATTGAATCCCCTGTTCACGATTGGCGACGTATTGATGGCCGTCATACGACGCCACCGTAAGTTACGTGGAACTGCCCTCCGCACGTGCGCCGTCGAACTGCTCGAGGCGGTCGGCCTCCCTTCCCCGTCACACATCCTTGACAGCTACCCCCACCAGTTGAGCGGAGGCATGAAACAGCGCACAGCCATCGCGATGACCCTCGCGGCGAAGCCGTCGCTCCTCATCGCGGACGAACCCACCACTGCACTCGACGCCACGGTGGCCACCCAGGTACTGGCGCTCCTCGCCGATCTGCAACGAGAAAGTGGCGTGGCCATGCTGTTCATCAGTCACGACCTGGGCGTGGTTTCCCGCGTCTGTTCGAGGGTCGCGGTGATGTATGCGGGTCGCATCGTCGAGGAAGCACCGGTAGATACCCTGTTTCGCGCACCCTCCCATCCCTACACGCGCGGACTGTTCGCGGCGCGTCCCCACCTGCGCCTCCCCTCGATGCTGGGAGAACGCAGGGTTGAACACCACGAACGCAGGGCACTCCTGGCCATCCCCGGATCCGTCCCCACGCCGGCACAGCTCCCGGCAGGCTGTGCCTTTCATCCGCGCTGCTACCACGCCACCGCAGACTGCAATGCGCGTGTGCCCGTCCTGGAAACGCTTCCAACGCCACCCCAGGCCCTCACGGGGCACAGTGAACTGCACCCGGCACGGGTCGCGTGCTTTCATCCGGTGCTCAACGCGCCACCCCAGGGTGACTGATCCACCCGCAGTGCGAAGGAGATTGACGTGCCGCCTCTGCTCGAAGTCCGCAACCTGTGCTTTCGCCATCCTCACAGCGTACGCCCCACCGTTGATGACGTCAGTCTGGAGGTGGAGAGCGGTCGCACCTTTGCACTTGTCGGAGAATCGGGGTCGGGCAAGTCAACCTTGCTTCGTCTTGTGATGGGTCTGCTGGACCCGATTGGCGGTGAAATCCACTTCGCGAAACGGCGTGTCGACAAGATGACGCCGGTCGAGCGACGTCCGCTCAGGGCCGAAATGGCGATGGTCTTCCAGGACCCGGCGGCGTCTCTCAATCCGCGACGCACCGTCTTTCAGGCACTCTCCGAGCCGTTTGAAGTGCACCGTGAGAATACTCCCCGAAGTCAGATCGAGGAGGAGGCCGTGCACCTGCTCGAAACCGTCGGATTGCACGCCGATCATCTGGTTCGCTTTCCGCACGAACTCAGCGGTGGTCAGCGACAGCGCGTCTCCATCGCCCGCGCACTGGCCCTTCGTCCAAAGCTCCTGTTGCTTGACGAGCCTACATCGGCACTTGACGTGTCGGTGCAGGCACAGGTGCTGAACCTGCTCGTGGAACTGCAGCGAAGCTTGAGTCTCGCCTACCTGTTCGTCAGTCACGACCTGGCCGTCGTGGCGCACATTGCCGACACCATCGGCGTGATGCAGGCCGGTCGACTGGTGGAGAGCGCTCCCACCCGAGCCTTGCTGGCCGAACCTCGCACCGATTACACGCGTGACCTGTTGAACGCTTTCTGCGCGTAAGGGGGGCACGGGAAGCACGGGGATTGCTCCTGGCTGCGAGCACGAACGCTTTCTGCGCGTAGGGGGCACGATACCCTGCGTCTTCACAGGGAGCGCACCGCAGGGGCGGGGCAGGCAACGTCTCGTTTCAGGCGACGCAACCTGCACCACCGGGCGCACTTGCGCGCGAGGGTCGGGCAATCCGGACGCGGCCAGGATACCCACACGCTGATCCGAACGCGGTGCGCGCGAGGGTTCAGCCCCCGAAAAGATCGGGCGCAGGCAGGAGAACGCCGCCTCCGGGCACGTCGTGGGCGTCGATCAGGGTATAGTTGAATTCGGCATTCTTGCCACCGACCGCCGCAATGAACTGTTCTTGATTGGAGGGCGAAAGCACCTGACAACCAATCGAAGTCGGGACGTCAAGACGCTTCTAGCCGTGAATCAGGATCCACGTCAGCGTATCGTGGTTCGCTTCTGAACGCGCCTTTTCGCTCGCGTCGATGACACCGTCGTGGTTGTAGTCACGCCAGCCGGCAAGGTCACCGCTCCCGTCCGGATTCAACAGGTGGTAACTCGGGAGACCGTCGTGCAGACCGTGTGGACGCGCAATGAACGAGCCCGGGGCAATCTCGCCCACAGCACCGCCGGGCGCCTGGGTAGAAGTCTTCTGTGCGGGATGGGTGGTCATCGGGAAGATGCGCACGCTCCTGTCCTCGCCAAGCACCACCATCGTGTCGTCATAGCGGGGAAGACTGGCCGTGTCGTGCACATATCCATCAACCGACTCGCCACGAATGCCGAGCACGGTGGCTCCGTGCCGGGTCATCGTTCCGCCGTTCTTCTCGATGACCGAGCGATAATAATCGTAGGCCGCGTGGTCAGACACGTCCGGGGAAGCCGGGCAGCAAGGGTCTTCTGGAGCGTGATCGGAATCACCGACGCGCACAATCACGACGATCTCTTCCGCCTCCACGCGGTCTCGCGCCAGGCCGGCACCGCGCGCGCCTCCGCACGTCCCACTGTATCCGCCGCGTATTTCCATCGCCATACCTCTTCTCCGCATGCTCCGTGCGCGGGCGCGCGGGAGACTCCCGATTTCATTCAGTTCGCCAGCACCTTGCGACGCTCCGTCCGCAGGCGCGAGGGAGGCTCATTGCGCTCTACAGTAGCAGACGCTCCTGAAAAACCGCTGAAATCTCGTCCCCGCGCACGTCCCCCCGCGCACGTCCCCCCGAGGCAGGACACTCGGCGCGCTCGAAGAACCTCCCCGTCCGCTCAAGAAGGGATTCGCCAGCATGAAACGTCTCGAGTTTTTTCTTTCCCTCGTAATCATTCTCACCGCACTCGCCTCGCAACAGGCGCGAGCCGATGCAGTGTTCCCCGGTGGCGCGTGGTCGACACTGAGCCGAAAAGCGGCCGGGCTCGACATCAAGAAGATGGTAAAAGTCAGACATTACTTCGAGGACCTCGGCACAACCGCGTTCATGGTTGTGATCAACGGGAGCGTCGTCGAAAAGCAAGGGGCGATCGGCAAACGCGTCAACCTCGAAGGGTTGAGCCAGGTTCTTCTGAGTGCGATCTCCGGAATTGCGCGCGCCAACGGGCGCCTCCACCTCGGCCAGACCCTGGGGCAGACGGGTATCGACGACGTCCCCGCGTTGTCGGCAACTGAAAAGTCGGCGACCGTGCGCGATCTCCTGACCTGCTCGTCCGGAGTCTATCGCGACGCGGCGGGAGAAACGGCTCGCGAGGTCAGGAGAAGACCGGTTCCAGGCAGCCACGCGCCCGGCACCTTCTGGGCATACAGCACGTGGGACTACAACGCCCTGAGCGCAGTCCTCCAGAAGCAACTCGGCATGTCGGTGTTCCAGGCGTTCGAGAACGACATTGCACGGCCGCTCGAAATGCACGACTACCGCGTCAAAGCCAATCGCTGGGTCGGTGGCCAGGGGACACTCATGAAGGCACCGCGATTCTATCTCAGCGCCCAGGACCTCGCGCGATTTGGCCTTCTCTACCTTCACGCCGGAAACTGGCGAGGACAGCAGGTTGTCCCCGCGGACTGGGTGGGACAGAGCCTGAACGAGGCCTTCAAGCTCCCAAACGCGCTGGGATTTGGCTTCGGCTGGTGGATATCACACGATACGGCTTTCGACAACGACTTTGGATCCCTGGCTTTTTTCGCACACAACCGAGGCCAGTATCTGCTGGTGGTTCCCTCGTTGAAGTTGGTCGTGGTGCAGCTCACGAACCCGGACCGTCACGAACCCGTCATCACGCCAGGGCAGTTCGGAACGCTTGTGCGACTGGTTCTGGAATCTCGCACGTAGCGCCATCATCCGCTCTTCTTGCCAAACTCAGACGACGAGTGGATGACCGGCAAGGCCTACCTCAATCTCAACCTGTAACCTCGAGGTCACGCCTTCCGCACAGGAAATTTACAGAAAAGGGGTTATACAATCAGCAGGGGAACCTTTCCGCACAGATCAGAAGATCTTTCGACCGGGGAGAGGGAGTCAGCAAGTGTTCAGACTGATTCGGCCTTGTTTGTTCGTGATGCTCGTCGCAGCAGTATCCGTCCTGCAGTTGCAGACTGCCAGTGCCACACCGACAATCTACGATCTGGCTTCGAGCTTCAGCAACGTATCCAATCCGAACGGTGTATGGAGTCTTGAACAGGGGGCGACACTCCTGACCTCGTCCTACAGTACCTACCCGACCTACTCAAGCGGATTTGGGGGTGGGTGGCCGAACAATGGCACTGTCCCCTTCGGGAGTACGCAGGCCCTGTGGGTGGGGCCAAGGGCACGGGCGACGTAGGGAGCGCAGTCTGGAAGAGTAATGGAACCGAACTGTTCAGTCATTCCTGGACAGCCGGAGCCATTGTGGCATATGACGGT
>JAJXVI010000039.1 GCA_021782195.1 bacterium
CGATCTGTCGTTCCTCAATGTGCGCTCCCATCTTGCGCAGGCCTTCCACGATGCCGGCGATTCGGTCAGACTCCTTCACGCGCAGTTCGTCAGCACCCGAGACGCGGGTCCACCCGTAGGCCTGGGTGGCGGTGACCGCGAGAAGAGGCAGCTCGTCGATGGCCGATGGAATCGCGTCTGCGCCCACGCTGATGCCGGTCAGACCTTCCGTTTCGCAGAGAATGTCTCCGACGTCTTCCCCGATATCGTCGACGCGCTTGTTTTCGATCTTGAGGTTGGCGCCCATGCGTTTGAGCAGATTGCAGAAACCGACGCGCGTCGGATTGACGCCAACAGAAGGGATTTCAAGCTTGCTGCCGGGCACGATGGCCGCGGCGGCGAGCAGGTAGGCCGCCGATGACACGTCACCCGGGATGCGCACGCGCAACGACTCGAGCCGGGTACCCGTGTTCACGCTGACCTGGTGAACCATTTCGTCGGACCCCGCCTTGACCGGTACTTCTTCGCTCAGCACCTTGACGCCCATGGCGTTCAGGATTCTTTCGGTGTGGTCGCGGCTCTGTAGTGGTTCGATGATCTCGGTGGTGCCGCTTGCCCGCAGGCCTGCCAGCAACAACGCCGATTTGACCTGTGCCGAGGCGACCTTCTGACGGTGCTTGATGCCTTTGAGCTTGCCTCCCTGGATGGCAAGGGGAGCGGTCTCGGCGTCGTTACGCCCGAGGATGCGCGCGCCCATCTTTTTCAATGGTTCAGTGATACGACCCATGGGCCGTCCCCGGAGACTGTCGTCACCCGTCAACACGGTAAAGAATGGGAAACTGGCCAGCAATCCTGAAAGGAGTCGCATGGTGGTACCCGAGTTGCCGCAATCGAGCACGTTGGACGGTTCGTGCCAGCCTTCGAGGCCGCGTCCGACAATCACCACCGTGCCGTCAAGCGTGCGGCGCACCTCGGTGCCAAATGCTTCGAGGCAGCGCAGGGTCGACTGGCAGTCAGCGCTCTCCAGAAAGTTCTCGATCAGACTGTCGCCCTCGGCCAGGCTGGCCAGGATGACAGCTCGGTGCGAGATTGACTTGTCACCGGGGACTGCCAGTCGCCCTGTCCAGCGTTTCTTTCGAGGACTGATCGTGATCTCCATGCAGGCTTCTCCATTTCGTCGCGAGGAGGTTGAAATCGCGTTTCATGAGCGGAACAAGGGAGTCTTGCCGCAATGCTGCGGCAGGATGATAGGTGGGGAAAAACAGGAAACGGCCCTTCGTCAAGAACTGGCCGTGTTCGCGAGAGATTGACGCGCGTGCGTTGATGAGGCTTTTGAGTGCGGTATTTCCGAGCGTACAGATGATCTGCGGCCGCAGGAGAGAGACCTGGCGTCGCAGGTAGGGAAGGCATCGCTCGATTTCGTGGTCGGAAGGGAGGCGGTTGCCTGGAGGACGACACTTCACCACGTTGGTGATGTATACGCTCTCCCGGCTGATATCGGCAGAGGTGAGCAACTCGGTGAGAAGACGTCCTGCGCGGCCGACAAACGCCTGACCCTGCAGGTCTTCGTCGGCGCCGGGTCCTTCGCCCACAAACATGAGGTCAGACTGGCGCGCACCCTGGCCGGGCACTGCTCGTGTGCGGGTACGGCACAGGTCGCATCGCGTGCAGTGCATGATATCACGCTCGAGGTCCTCCCAGGGGCGGGGAGGAATCACGAAAGCAGTCCGGTCTCGAGCATCACGGAACGCAGGTGCTCGATCTGTTCGGGTGTTGCTTCTACGAGCGGCGGGCGCACCGTTCCGGCATCGAAACCACGCAGTCGGAGCGCGGCTTTTACGAGGATGGGATTCGTGGTGGCAAACAGTCCGCGGAAGATGGGGTGCAGCCTGGCGTGAAGCGCCGCGGCCTCGGATACCTGGCCGTTGAGGTACGCGGAGATCATTCGCTTGATCTCTGGACCTGCCACGTGAGAGGCAACGCTGATGACGCCGCACCCTCCCACGCTGAGGATGGGGAGCGTGAGCGAGTCGTCTCCGCTGTAGATCGAAAACTCTTTCACGGCGGCCTGGCTGGCGAAGGTGGGGGTTTCTCCGCGTTCCTCGCGGTCGTGGCGGGGAGTGGCGGGCAGACCGTCGCGTACGGGGGATGCGGCGTGCGCGAGTGGGCGAGGGGCAAGGGCGCGACCGCTGGCGCCGATGGAGCGTGCGATCTCGCTGACCTGGTCGAGGTTCCCACTGGCTTCCTTGACGGCTTTCACGTTGGGAATCCTCGCGAGACGCTGAAGGGTGACGGTTTCAAGATTCACACCGGTCCGGCCCGGGATGTTGTAGATGACCACGGGCAGCGTGGTGGCCTGCGCGACGGCCCGGAAATGCTGATACAGCCCCTCCTGGGGAGGCTTGTTGTAGTAGGGGGAGACCACAAGAATTCCGTCGACGCCGCATTCCGTGGCCTCGCGGGTGAGCGCGATGCTGGTTGCGGTATCGTTTGTACCGGTGCCGGCCAGCACGGGCGCCGTGCCCGCGGCCTTCTTGACGGCGCGGAACAGGGTCAGCTTTTCCGCGTGGTTGAGCGTGGGAGATTCGCCCGTTGTTCCTGCCACCAGCAGCGAGTCACTTCCCTCGGCCAGCAGCAGGCGTGCAAGGTCGTGAGCCTTCTGGAAGTCGACCTTCCCGTCTGCGTCGAACGGGGTTGCCATTGCGGTCATGAGCGATCCAAACGCGTTCATCGCCCGCCTCCGACATTGTGATTCTCATCTGGCTGACCGGTGGCCCTTGCCAGGTGGCCGGCAAACGCTCGGCGCAGCGCGGACGATCCGTCGTCGGGTGCGTCAACCGTCGAAGTTGCCGTCTCCGTAGTTCGAGAGGGACGCGCGAGAATCATTCCGCTGTAAAGCAATCCTCCCAGTGCCCCTGTGATGAACCCGAGAAATCCGAGCCCCAGACCGAGCGCGGCGAGGTTGAAGAAGGTGCCGGCTGCCAGACCGGTGATCGGGTTCAAGATGAGCGCCGCGAAGATGCCAGTGGCGACGCCGAACATTGCGCCAGCCAGGATTCCAAGCGGACGCAGAAGTCGCACGTCCGCCCCTGGGAGGGTTCTTGAAATCCAGACCGCACCGAGCGCCAGGGCCAGTGCGGTGCCAGTCAGTGCGACAATCGTTGTTTCCATGCGTTCATCCATTGACGGTTGCCTGACAGGTTCGACGCGGAAGGCGGGAATGCTTTCTGGCGGTCTGGTGTCACTTTTTCGCTCGCTCCATCTGGCCCTGTCCCGCGGCAGCCTTCGCGGGGACGTCGCTGGTGGGGTCCGCGGCAGCCTTCGCGGCGGCGTCCCCGGCGGGTTCCGCGGCAGCCTTCGCGGCGGCGTCCCCGGCGGGTTCCGCGGCAGCCTTCGCGGGGACGTCCCCGGCGGGTTCCGCGGCAGCCTTCGCGGGGACGTCCCCGGCGGGGGCTGTGCTGCGCGGGAAGGTTGGCGAAAAGAATTCGCGATGCAGAACCTCGACAGCCTCGTTCAAGCGAGGTCCGTCAACGAGGCAGGAGATCGTGATGTTGGAGTCAGTGCTGTGCAGAACGGCGATGCCTGCTCGGCGGAGGGTTCGGTGAATGCGGCCCACCACACCGGGTGTCCCGCGCATGCCTGCCCCTACGAGCGAGATTTTTGCGCAGTCGCGACGTATGCGACAGGTCTGGCCAAGCCCGGCGAGCACGGCTTCAACGGTTTCCAGAAAAGGTTGTTTGACGACGAAGTAGAGGGCATCCGGACAGATGTTGATGAGGTCCAGGCTGATCTCACGCGCAGTCAGGAGCTCAAAGATCGCTTCCACACGCGATTCGCGCGTTTCGGGATCGGCGGGAAGGGGGACCACGAGATGCGCCACCGGGCGCAGCGGACTGATACCGGTCACGACCCTTTGCTGCTCAAGCGCGTCGCGCCCGGGGAGTGCGCGTACCACGGTCCCGGGGGTCGCATTGAAGGTGCTTCGGATGCAGAGCGGAACATCGCGCGCGCCCGCGAGGTCCACGGCACGCGGGTGCATCACGCGGGCGCCCTCGACCGCGAGTTCGCCCAGTTCCTCGTACGACATCTCGGCAATCAGGCCGGCACCCGCAAATACCCGCGGATCGACCGTCATGACCCCTTCCACGTCGGAGTAGATTTCAACTGCTTCGGCCTGCACCCCTACACCGACGGCCACGGCCGTTGTGTCGCTGCCGCCGCGGCCGAGGGTGGTGACGTTCCCGTCCGGACCCACTCCCTGGAAGCCGGCGACAACGGGTACGCGACCGGCGTTCAGGGTGTCCTGGATGACCGAGGGGTCGACCGCGTGGATGTGGGCTTCCGTGTGCGCGCCGTCGGTCAGCAGTCCGGTCTCGGAACCTGCGAGGGCGGCAGCCGGTATGCCTTTGTGTCGTAGCGCGTGCGCGCAGACCACCACGGAGATGATTTCTCCGCAGGCCATCAGCATGTCGAGTTCGCGTCGGTCACGCTCGGTGTGGGGGACGAAATCGAGCTGTGACAGGAGGGTGTCGGTCGCATAGGGGTCGCCTTTTCGTCCCATGGCCGAAACGACCACGAGCGGGGCGTATCCTTCGTCGAGCGCACGTTGTACCTTGCTGACGAGAAGGGCTCTTCCCTCCGCACTTGCGACTGAGGAGCCGCCAAACTTCTGCACAAGGATTCGAGGTTGTGCGTGAGTCACGAAGGTCATGGTGTAGGGTGTCTCTCCACGTTCTGGACGGTTGGCCGATCACGTTCTACCAGAGATGCCGACAATCCGCAAGCCGCCATGGGCCGTGGCGCGCCTTCAGCCGGTCGTGTCGTGCGGAAGGGCGACGGGGTTTCGAACGCGTCCCTCGATGCGTATTGCGTCGGAGGTTGAGGACCAGCGCACGTCCTCGAGGGTCCACGCTTCGTGCATCGTTGAGACGCCACGTCCGCCGGTGGTTGCGGCGACAGGACGGGTCGAGAACGACGGATCCACTTCACAGACGACGTGGTCGACGAGCCCGTCGTCGAGGGCCTGCCCGATGAGTTCCGGGTCTTGCGTCAACCAGGCTTCGTCGACTCCCCTGGCGTGCTGTTCCTCCAACCAGGAAACCAGTTCTGGAAGCGTCGTTCCCGGGGGGGGGACCGGCGTGTCGGGCGAGGGGGGGGCGGGAAGGGCCTGGCCGTTCACGGTCATTCGCCACGCCGCGACGACCCGAGGCCGGTTCCGCAGGGCCGAGGTGAGCCCGTCCGGGTGAAGGCCGCCCGGCACGCCTGCCTGCGGTCGGTCGGGCAGATGCGTCACTCGTTCGGGACCGGGGAAGGTGAGGCTCGGGGTGGTTCGGCCGAGGGCGCCGGGCTTTCGCTCGGAGTGGTGTCCGGGCTGGCATTTGGGCTTGCATTTGGGCTTGCACTGGGGCTGGCATTTGGGCTTGCACTGGGGCTTGCATTTGGGCTTGCACTGGGGCTGGCATTTGGGCTTGCACTGGGGCTGGCATTTGGGCTTGCACTGGGGCCGGCATTTGGGCTCGCACTGGGGCTGGCATTTGGGCTCGCACTGGGGCTGGCATTTGGGCTTGCACTGGGGCCGGCATTTGGGCTCGCACTGGGGCCGAATGAGATTGACTTGATCAGGCGCGCGAAAAGCGGTTCGTACTCGAGGTAGTAGTGGTTCAGGGCCGTGAAGGTCATCACGTAGTTGAATCCGTCAATTGCCACGCGCAGTTGCAGATTGCGAAGGATATGGCCGTCGGAGGTTGTCCAGGTGCCGCCGAGGATGGCGCACGGGAAGCTTGCGATGTGGGTGAAGGCCTCGTCTTCCAGCACGTAGCGAAGGTGGCGGCCGATCATCAACTTCTTCATGCCCTGCGCCAGGCTGGGAAGAAGGGCTGGCGTGACGTGGAAGGTTTTCGGAACCTGGGTCATGCTCACAATGAGATTGGCGTGGAAGTTGTTTCGTGCTGTGCCTTCACCGATGCACAGGCTGTAGACGACCCCGTTGCCGCCGTCGGGAAGCTGGCCCTCTACCCAGTCGTTCGGGAGGGCAATGCTGAATCGGTCGTACATGTCCGTCAGCTTGCGCCATTCATCCGGTGGGGCGGGGACGCGTTGCAGGGTCTTCAGGAAGTGTCCGACCATGGAGATCGAGGCCGGTTTGTGGGCTGGCTTGAGAGGTGCGTGGGCGAATGCGTTCGAGATGTTGGCGCCGAGGAGCGCGCTCAGCAGCAACACCGTGGCACACAGGCGATGGCTGGTCAATGGAGGCTCCGGTCTGGATAGAATCCTCCACTCATTCGAGCGACCCGTTTCGAGCCCCTTCCTGACGCGCGCTCGGTGCTGCGGTCCCGTTGTGGCCCGGTGCGCGCTCGCAGACCTCTCTGTGTCTCCGAAGGGGCTCAGCTTTCAGACGGCAGGTTGTGCAGGCGGTTGTAGAGCCATCGTCGGAGTCCGAATGAAAGAGCGGGCTCAGCAGCCAGCGCGCACAGGTACCAGTCTCGTGCAGTTGCTGTTCTGGACCCGGCTTCGTGAAGGAGTCCAAGCAGCAGGGCTGGTGGTACCTGAGTCGATCGGTGCCCCTCCGGGTAGCGTGCCGCCGCGCGCGTAAAGCAGCGTATCATGGTTTCCTGTTCGCTGCTCTGTGCAAGCCAGCCCAGGCCGTGGATGAGAATGCCACGCAGAGCGTCGCGCATCTGGCGATAGGCTTCGTCCCAGACGGGCGAGGTCTTCCAGATGAAGTCCTTGCCGTAGAGGATTTTGCCAAGCGACGCACGGAGCTGACAGCGCGTTACGCCCGGTATGACCAGGGGGTCCTGCTCGTCTCCGTTCAGATCCGGGACGAACGGAAGGTGGATTCCCAGGCGAACTGTGAAGCGCTCATCGTCGGGATGGTGCCCCGCAAGTTCGATGACTTGAATCAGACGGCCAACGGGGCGATTGAAGATGAGATTGTCGCGCTGTCTGAATCCCACGTTGACAAGACGGGGGGCAATGACCGCGCGGACCGAGTCGTAGAAATTCTCAGTTGAGCTCAGGGTATCTGCCTCATCGGCGTGGTGTGCAGGGTGCACCTGCCACGCTGATTCTACGTCAAAGCGCCAGCGATTTCAACTCGGCCTGAACAGGACCCCGTTTCCCTGGACAGAAAGATTGAACTAGATTCAAGTAGAGCGGAACAAGCGTAAACGTAACGAGCAGGCCCAGGGTATGCATCCCGGAGTGGATCCGATTGCAAGTTCGGAGCCCAAGAAGCGCTGGAGCAGAGCGAAGAAGCGAGACGTCGTTCTGAGGTTGCTGCGAAGGTGAAGCCCTGGACGTTGCGTCTCGGGAGGTAGGCGTTGAGGTGTACCGGCTTGAGGAGTGGCGTAATCGTGCCATGGGTGGGTGTCGGAAATCCCCGTTCGGATGGGCAATCCCCACAAGCTGTTGTGGGGATTGTACGAACTGGCCGCAGCAGGTTGTATGTATCGGGCTGATGGGGGAGGTTTTCCGACCTGCTCCCGGCACGGACACAGCCGCAAAGTTACCGACGCCTGACCCGAACTACCCACGGATCCAACGGTAAGTTCACCGCTGGATCCGTGGGTAGTTCCCCGAAGTGGATAGTGTGTCCTCGAGGCGGCCTATGCGACCCTGCTTGAGCGTGGCCCCGATGGCGCGGGCGGTGGCTTCCCCGCCCCGGTCCAGGCGACGAAATCCGCTTCGGGAGCGGCCAGTGACGGTACAGAAGACTCGCCATCGCCGGCCGTGGAAGAGCGTGCGGTGGGCCCTGTGATGCTGCCGCCCGCGAAGGGTCCTGGCGGCGCTCTTTGAGCAGTGGGTTGCCACGTTGCCGGAGCAGGTCTCGATGCTTCTGACGGTGGCCGCCTGCATCGGCCATTCGTTTGACTTCAAGGTGCTGATGAAGGTCTACAGCCGTCCGCACGACGAGGTCGTCAGCATTCTGCAGTGGTCCTGTGCAAGCATCTCATTGACGATGAGTGGACGCCGGCCCCTCAGGTGTTCTGCTTTCGTCACGAAATCATGAGCGAGGTGCTCCACGCGCGCGCCTACGGCCTGGCGATGGCCTGTGAGCGTGGCGAGGCGGCCCAGGCGCACGAAAACAATCTCGGCCGAAGTGGGGGCGACCGAAGCGGGGCGACCGTCGTGGAGGTCGCCCGACACCGCTCCCTCCCGCAAGCGTGGCACATATCCAGCTGCGGGGCGTCAGCGACCCGGTTCCTCGGAAGTCAGCAGGAAGCGCCAGGCGCGCAAGATGGAGGCAACCGCCAGCAGCCGCTGCTCACATCTATCGATCTCCTCAGGGCTGCCCGCGTTCTCGTTTCGCGCGTCATTGACGCAGTCCTGAAGACGCCGGATCTCGCCCTGGAGTAACTCCGCCACCCATGCAAGGGGAGAGGGGACGTTGACACGCAAACGCTTCACCGTGCGGCCGAGCGCTGAAAGCACCGACTCGTAACTTTCCAGTCGCGCAGAGACGGTGGCGGACGTGTCAGCTTCCTCTCGCAAGGGGGGGCGTGGCGGTTGGTTGGCGGTCGGAGAGGGTGCGTCGTGCGAGGCGCGGGATGGGCCTGGATGGCGCGTAACACCCGGGCCAGTGGCAGGCCGGCCGCCGCCGGATCCCGCTCCCGCTCGCGCATGCGGCGGAGGGGGGACACCAGCGCGTCCACGTCCAGCGGATCCATGGCGGCCACAGCCCCGCGCACGGCGCGCCTCGCTGCGTCGTCGCCAATCAGTCCCCCTATCAGCGTCTCGTAATAGCGCAGCGCCGCCTGCCGGAGCACCGGTTCGCGCTCGTCAGCGAGCACCGTGGAGAGAAACGCCTGGAGCGCCTCCTCGGGAACCGTTCCGGCAAAGAACGACAGGAGGGCGAGACCGTCGATCGAGGCGGCGTCAGATCCACCTCCAGGGATGTCAGAGCCCACGGATGCGGGCACGTCTGGCTCCCGCGGGCCAGCTTCCAGGGTTGGCGCGGCTTCTCGGTTGTCCTCTTCGAGCCGCGGATCCGACCCACCCTTCGTCTCCACCTGCGGAGGGGAAGGAACGGCTCGATGGAGGGGCGCGGAGCGGGCAGCGTCCGGTTTGTCGCCTGAGGCCTGGGGTTGGATCCTCCCTGTGGGCGCAGGGGTTGACGTAGAGTCTGGTCCCACTGCAGGCAGGCCGGCAGCGTCTGACGCCGTCGACGCAGCGGACAGCTCTCCGACTGCACCTCGCAGGCGGGCGATGCGCACGCGCTGGCGTTCTCGTCTCGACTGCGTCGCGCAGGGAGAGGCGGGGGACGCCTCCTGCAGATCGATCCAGGTGCGGATCTGCTTCAATGAGTAGCCTTCTGCCTGGAGACGGCGGATGGTGAGGAGGCGGTCCACGACGTCGGGGGGATAATAGTTGACCCTTCCATCCTCCGTTCCGGAGGGGCTCTGCGACGAAGGCGGCAGAAGGCCCATAACGGCGTAGTAGCGGAACGTTCGCTGGCTGATCTCCAGCCCTTGCGAAGCGGCGACCGCGACGGCCTCCTCCATGGTGAGGAGGCGCAGAGCCGCGGCGACAGGTTCGGCATCGTCCGCGAGGGAGGTCGAGCCCGACTCTGCGGCTTGCGCGGTGGCCTCTGCTGCACGGTGGTCCTGCCCTGCGGAGAGCGAGGGGGCGGCCGCGGCCGGTCGGCGGCCCGATGGGGACGGTGGGGGACCCACCGCGCGTTCGCCGGGGTCGCTCAAGCCTCGACCATCTCGTTCAGGATGTCCTTGTGGGTCTGGACCGCGTCTTCAATCAGGGACAGCACGTCGCTGGCCTCCTCCGCCAGTTGCATCGCTTCCTTCAGGCGGTCCTCGTCGTCGTCGTCGAGAAACGTCTGCAGGTGGACCAGCGCCTGATCGAAGAGGCTGATGCACTCCAGCATCAGCTCCCGTACAGCCTCTGCGCCGGGGGGGGGGCTTGTTCGCAGTGTGGGGCCAGAGGTGCTAGCGGTCATCGACGAGACACGCGACCGCCACCATCTACTCCACTGGCATCTGGCCTTCCCCGAGGTCTTCGAGCGAGGCGGTTTCTCACTGGTGGTCGGCAACCCGCCCTGGGAGAAGGTGAAGCTCTCGGAGAAGGAGTTCTTCACGGCCCG
>JAJXVI010000040.1 GCA_021782195.1 bacterium
TTCAGGGGCCCGGCCCCGAAACCTTCTGCCACCATCCGCACCGAGGCTCCACCGGCACGCGCTGCGTCATCGTCGCCTGCACCCCAGGGCGGCGCAAGAAAGGACCCGAGGACGCAGCACGGCACTCGCGACGCCGCTCGACGTCCTGAAAGCGCCACGCCAGGGGCTGGTGGCAGTGCGCAGAACCGCGCTCGCCGCCGCCCGTCGAAGGGACCGTCGGGTGCCGACTAGGAGGGCGTGCGCGGTCACCGAGAGCGGGGCGGCTGTGCGTGGCGGGGCAGGAGACCCGACGGCGCGGGAGACGGATCCTGCATGTGATTGCAGCAGGCGCCTGTGTCGACTGTGTGCACTCTGCACGTTGTTCTGTCTGATTCTCGTGTGCCGCGTTGCGCATGGTCAGGCAGCCGGCGGGGGGCTCGGGCAGACTTTACTGCTAACTGCGCGTGACGGGAGCCTTCTTCGCTACATTTCAGGTGCGAAGTTCGAGATGGGGAGTGCCCGAGGGGCACCTCAGGAAGCTCCTCCACACCCCGTCACCGTGCACTCGTTCTTCATGGCCGTGACCCCGGTGAGCAACGAGCAGTTTTCTCGTTTCGTGAGCCAGACGGGCTATCGTACCCGGGCCGAACTGCAGGGATCCGGGATTACGTGGACCGGTCACGCGTTTACGCGTGTAAAGGGAGCGTGCTGGAAGCATCCGAACGGCCCCGGTTCGACGTGTCTGTGGCGAGCGCCCGTGGTGCTTGTGACCTGGGACGATGCGAGCGAGTACGCGGCGTGGGCCGGTCTGCGTCTGCCGACTGAAGAGGAGTGGGAGTACGCCGCCCGGGGAACCGACCGGCGCCTCTGGCCGTGGCGCGGCGACTTCAATCGTGCGGATGCCCGAACCTCCGTGGGCGGAGCCCCGGGCTCAAGCGGGGGAGTGGTGCCGGTCGGAAGTTATCCTCGTGGCGCTTCACCTTTCGGTCTTCTGGATATGTGCGGCAATGTGTGGGAGTGGACGTCCTCCCAGGCGGACCCCTATCCGAACACCATCATCGGCTCTGCCGCCTCTTTTTACGGGGCCGGGCGGCGCGTGTTCCGGGGTGGTTCCTGGTATGAGAACAATCCTTGGCAGGTGACCGCAACGTGTCGACGCAGTGACCTGCCAGGCCTCGCCATGACCAACCTTGGATTCCGCTGTGCCCGGTCCGTCCGTTAGGACGACCGCAGGCGGACCTTTCGCGCTCGAGCGTAGTACGCAAGGCGGCGCCGAAAGGACATGCACACCGTTGTCTGCCGTGCCGAATGCTCGGGTAGACGACCGGAAGAGCGAGGGAGACTGACCGGTCTTGCACGGCCCGGGTCGCTGTGGTATGATACGCACGAAAGTTAGGCAAATTCCCTGCGGTGTTTGTGATATCTCGGTGTCATTGAGCCAACACCGACACCTCGGGGGCTGCACTCTGAGACGGGCGTGACATGCCTTCGGTTCGGAAGTTTCTTCCCCCTTTTACGAGGGCGAGGGAGCCCACCGCGTCTTGGGTCTAGAGGAGCCCCCACCTGCTACGGCAGGTTCAAGCCCTGGGGTACACGGCATCGCGGGGATTTTAAATGTGGGAATGCGGCGCGCCGGATACGCGCGGCTGCTGTGGTGGCTTGCATCCGACTGCGGTGTATCCGGAGCGATCCCCTGTTACTGTCCCTTGAGTTGACGAATCTGTGCCTGCGCGGCCGCAATCAGTGTGCGAAGCGTGTCTTTTCCTGCTGCGGGCATCCTGGAGCCCGAGACAGTGTACCGGCGGTCGTCGACCACTCGAAGGAAGGCGTTGCGTCCTCGGTGGACCTCTCCGAGTGCACAGTAACACAGCCCGGTGTCATATTCTGCAAGCGCCCTCGTGGTGCACGAAAGCGGCTGGGGAAACCGCGTGACGACCATCGTGAGGGCCTCGATTGCGCGACTTAGCAGAAATTGCCGTCTGTCGCCGTGTGCTCGGAATCCGGGTTCGAAGAAGCGGGTCCTTGCATACTCGAACTGGCTCATGGCATCGACTTGCAGCGTCATTTTGCCAGACCACGGCAGCACCAGTCGACTACGAAGTACGAACCATCCCCCCAGGACCACCACGCTCACCAGCACCGCCAGTGCAAGAAGCGTTGGACGGTGTTTGCGCGCGAATCCTTCCCGATTGTGGGCCGGGTTTGCGTTCTGCACAGTTGCAGGGTCTTGAGCGGGTTGATTTGTTGACTTCACAGGGCCTCGAGGTTCGGTGCGGTCCCTCTTGCCTCCTGCGGCAGGTCTTCACAACGGCGGGAGACAGTGACGACGCACGATTGAGGCTGTCGTGAAGGGCATCTCGATGGTTCTTCTCGAATTGCAGCGGCGGTGCTCAAGGGCGATGGTCTGTGCTGGAGCGTGAGGAAGGATGCGTTGTGAAGTTGTTCGATAGAAGATTCGTGCCGGCAGTGCTGGTGATATGGCTGCTGGGTCTGGCTGCGGTTGCGGCGGCCCCGTCTGCCCGGAGGATGCAGACCGGTGCGTGCGGCGTGCAGGGCGCCCGTGTGCAGACCCACCGTCTCACGTCCCCCCCGCCCCGCCAGGTGCCAGACCGAGGCGCGCTGATCAGGGCCGCGGCGCTTCAAAAGGGATTGCGTGATGCGCAGTGGGGATTGATCGTCGTTCGTCTCGATGGTCAACGTGTACTGCTCGAGCGTGAACCGAACCGGTTGCTTGTGCCCGCTTCGAACATGAAGCTGTACACGGCAGCGGCTGCGTTTCGGGTGCTTGGAGGGGGCTTTCGCTGGCATACTTCCGTGTTTGCGACGCCCGCTGTGGACGGTGCGGTCGAAACGCTCACCCTGCGTGGCAGTGGCGACCCGACGCTTGCGGCTGCCCAGCTTGAACATCTGGCCAGGGTCGTGTCAGGGTGGGGGATACACGTGATCAAGCATCTGGTGCTCGATACGTCCGCGGTCCTGTGTGTCCGATACGGTCCGGGATGGGCCTGGGATGACGAGACGGAAGATTACTCCGCGCCATTGGGCGGGTTGGGCGTGAACGAGAATGTCGTGAGGTTGCGCATCGTCGGTACACCACTCTCGGCGGACGCTTCGCCATCGGCACTCACGGTCTCGGCTGACCCGGCCGGCGTTCTTCAGTTGGAGAATCACGCGGTCTGTGGGCCCTCCACTTCGGCGGATACGCTCTCCATCCATCGGCAGGAGGGAACCAACAGGGTTGTCGTTTCGGGTTCGATACCTGCCGGCAGGGTGCGTGAAGAGGCCGTTGCGGTAAGGGACGGTGCCGAGTATGCCGGACTTCTGTTCGCGCGTGACCTGCGCACGCTGGGAATCTCGGTGCGAGGAGTTCCGACCGTGGTTACTGCGAAAGAGGGCCATCCGCACCTCGCACCTCCCCCCGGAAGGGAACTGGGTTGTGTGCAGTCTCCGCCACTTCGCGAGGTCCTTCGGACCATGATGAAGGAAAGCGACAACTACATCGCGGAGCAGGTGCTCCGTACGATTCCGCGACGTCCGGGGACGGGGCTTGGAACCCTCGCGCGCGCGCTTGCGCCTCTCGGAGTCTCGGCCAGTCGGCGGCGCCAGGTGGACGGATCCGGACTTTCGCGCATGGACCTGGTGACCCCTCACGATACACTGCGCCTTCTCGTCGCGTGTGCCAGGCAGAAGGAATTTCTCGAGACGTTGCCTGTCGCCGGGGTGGACGGGACGCTGTCCAGGCGTTTCCGTACTTCCCCTTTGCGAGGGAGGCTGTGCGCAAAAACAGGTTCGATGACCGGAATCAGCGCCATCTCCGGCTACGTTCTGGGTCGCGATGGAAAACCACGCTGGGCTTTCTCCTTCATCATCAACGACAGTCTGGCCAGGTCGCGCGTACTCGAGCACATCGAGGACCGGCTCTTGAACCGGATCTTTCTGCCCATTCTGGATACGCGGAGATCTCCGCCGCCAGGGCACCCGACTCGGAAAGGCGTTGTGTTGCGGAAAGCGCGTCGGCAGTAGGGAATCACCGTTCATCGGGCGAATGGGGCGGCATGTTGGAGCCCGATGAAGCGGAGCCGATAGCGGGTCGTGCTCCTTCGGAAGAGCAGAACGACTCTTCAGAAGGGGTGTGCCGCCGTTTTGCACAGCCAGACGGCAGAACTTTGTATGACCCGACGCGGGTTGCATCTGTACGTGCGCTATGTGCAGGTCGGCCTGATCGTTTTACGCGACTGGTGACCGTCTTTGTCGACAGTTCCCGTCAGTTGCTTGATGCAATGCATGCAGCCTGCATCGCTCAGGACCTGGGTGGGGTTCAATCAACCGCCCATAGCCTGAAGTCTTGCTCCGCTACCTTCGGATCGGTGTACGTGAGCGAAGTTTCACTCGAACTCGAGATGCTGCAAGCCCCTGTAGACTGGCAGCATCTGCTCGCGAGGGTGGCGGACCTGGAAGCTTCGCACGCGGTCGTTGTGGGTATTCTCGAAGACGAACTGTTTACGCTATAAGCATGCGACCCGCAGGTCCCATGACACGTTGCTGAGCACGGGGAACCCGCTCGAACTCTATACGTATGTGACGCATGGAACTGTGGGGCGTATCCATGCTGCGGGGCACGGGGAAATCGCTAGATCTCTACACGGCGTACGAGCAGCGAGTGCTGGGGTTTGTCGACAAGCGTGGTGCGACGCCTGCTGCAGGCTTCCACGATACTTTCCGCGAGGCGCGGGTTCGATTCCCAGTGCGCGTGGACGTACGTGGCCAGCACATTCTCGCCGACCTTGTATCCATCGGCACGCGCGCCGCCCCCGAGGGGAGGGCGCACGTTGAACGCGGTTTCGAGCGCGGGTGGGGCGTGGAAGTGGGAGTATCGGAACTCGTGGCCGCGGAATCGCAATCCGGCGGGGCCCAGTATCGAAGGGGTTCGGGTTTCGACCTCCACGTAGCCGGTGGAGGCGGGCCCCTCGCTCAACGTTGTTTCCCCGGGGAGAAGTCCGACCATCGGATAGCTGATGGCATCGGGCGTGCGGATCGAAGACGAGAGGTAGAGCAGTCCTCCACTCTCCGCGTAGATCAGTCCTCCGGTTGCTGCGAATCGCAGGATCGCGGCGCGCATCTTTTCATTGGCAGACAGCCACTGGGCAGCTTTCTCGGGATAGCCGCCGCCAATGTAGAGCCCCTCCACGTCCGGCAGGTCATTGTCGTGCAGGGGGGAGAACCGAACCAGTTCCGCGCCACTCGCCGCCAGCCTCGCAATGTTGGCTTCATAATAGAGGTGAAACACCTCATCCCACGCGACCGCGATGCGACATCTTGACGAACTGGTGTTTGCTCGAGCGTGACGAGATGCGAACATACGTGCGTGTGTTGCCGGGGGATTGGGATCCGGGGCGGTCTGAAGCACCGGAGTCGGAAGAGGTGGCGCGGAACACGCCAGATCGACGATGCGGTCGAGGTTGATCCATCCGCCGGCGACGTTCCCCCAGGCCTGGATGGTGCCGTCTACGCCGAGGCCGGTCGCTCCGAAGCCGAGTGCGGCGTTCGTTCCTTGATGACGGTCGGGAAAACGGTAATCCGTGGCGACGGGCAGCCCCCCGGTCACGTCTCGCGAGGCCTGTTCCAGCAGTTCGAGCTGGGAACGACTCTCGACTCGGTTTGCAAGCAGACCGGCTACGTAGAGGCCAACGTCAAAATTGCGAAATCCCTGAGTCAGGGCTGCAACGCTGCGTCCCATGCCGGTTGCGTCGAAGACCAGAAGCACCGGCGCTGCAAGCCATCGCGCAATCTGAGCGGTTGATCCGGCTTCGGTGGTTGGAGAGGCGCCGTCGAACAGGCCCGCAACCCCCTCGATCACGGCGATGTCGGCATCGACGGTGGCGCGGCCAAATGTAGCCAGCACGGCGTCGCGACCCATCATCCAGCCGTCAAGATTGTGCGACGGCTGGCCTGCGGCGCGGGCGTGCCACGTGGGGTCGACGTGGTCGGGCCCACACTTGAATACCGCGACCTTGAGCCCGCGCATGCGAAGTGCCCAGATGATGCCGATGGCGGCAGTCGTCTTGCCCACTCCACTCGCGGTGCCTGCCACGACTATCCGGGGAATGCTACGCTCTATGAAGGTCATGCGTCAGCAGTGCCAGACCGTCTGAGGCGGACATCTCTTGAGGAGAACGTGGCCGACACGTCGGTATGAAGGGATTGTTTTGCGTTGCACCCCACAGCCTTTCATTCGGGATGGAGAGGTTGCCCGAGGCGTCCGTCTTCGGGTCGCGGGCAGTGTGCCCGAGTCACGTGACGGCGCGTTGTGGACCCCGAGTTCGGAAAGACGGAACGTGAAGGCCCAGCTGCATTCACGCACCTGCGGTTGACCTTCCGCAGAGGGCGGGGAAAATCCTGGGTGCGACAGAAGGCGTGGATTCATGGTGTCCACAGTGTCTACGCTCTTTCGCGGAGGAGATGGGTGACCGGCGAATACCCTGATGATGAGAATGTATCACCGCACGCGCGCAGATGCAACCATGAGACGAGCGGAAAGTTACACGGAAAAAAACAGACAGGCGACCCTGAATCGATACATCAGGGGCCTGTCTCGAGGATTCCGAGGATTGCCTGGGTTGAGATACGAGCGAAGCCAGGATCGACGAGGAATCAGCGCCTCGCCGTTCTTCTGAAGTATGCGGGTTCCTGGAGCCTGTCCTGGATGCGGGGCGCGGCCAGAGCAGGCTCGGCGCGGAACGACTCCACCGTCGAGTTGGCGTTTATCGCGGGGATCTCGCCGCTGCTGGTGTCGGCCGGCAGGAATCCTGATGCAATCACGGTGATGGTGATCTCGTCGTCAGACTTGTCGTCCGGCAGGTCCACGACCGCTCCGAAGATGATGTTTGCATCGGCGTGTGCGGCCGAAGAGATCACCTGGGCAGCCTCGCTGACCTCCGACATGCTCAAGTTTGACTTTCCCATGACGTTGAAGAGGATGCCGCGAGCGCCCTGGAATGGATTGTCCAGCAGCGGACTCGAGATGGCTGCGCGGGCTGCATCCTGGGCGCGTTTCTCGCCACGACCACGTCCGATGCCGATGATGGCGGATCCAGATTTCTGGAGAATGGTCTGAACGTCGGCAAAGTCCACGTTGATGAGCCCGCGCACCGTGATGATGTCAGAGATGCCCTGAACTGCGCATCGCAGCACGTCATCTGCGTGGTGGAAGGCGTCCATCATCGGAACCTTCTTGTCGGTCACGCACAGGAGGCGATCATTGGAGATTGAAATCAGTGCGTCGACCTTGTCCCGGATTGCCAGGATACCCTCCTCGGCCGCGCGACGCCGTCTACTGCCTTCGAAGCTGAACGGCTTTGTGACGATCGCGACGGTGAGTGCCCCGACTTCCTGGGCAATTTCCGCAACGACCGGGGAAGCACCCGTCCCCGTTCCACCGCCCATGCCCGCGGTAATGAAGACCATGTCGGCACCTTCCAGGAGTGCCCGAATCTCTTCGCGATTCTCCTCGACGGCTTCCTTACCGATTTTGGGGTCGGCACCCGCGCCGAGACCGCGGGTCGTGCGACTGCCGATGTGAACACGTTGATCCGCGTCGCAGAGGAAAAGTGCCTGGCTGTCAGTGTTGATTGCGACGAACTCGACTCCGCGCAACCCCGACTGCACCATGCGGTTTACTGCGTTGCAACCGCCTCCCCCGACTCCGACCACTTTGATACCCGCAAGCGGCAGGTAGCCCATTGGCTGACGTTCGCCCGAGGGATAGGGATGCTCCCAGTCTTCACCCTGGGGCGAGGCGACGGGCAACGACGAGACCGAAGCGATTTCCTGACGCGAGACGCTCTCGATTCGTACAGGCTCGGCCTCGCTCTTGTCGAGCGACTGGTCGTGTCTGTCCAGCATGTTCAAGAACTGATCCAGGCGCTCCAGACCGTTCGAGTTGGATTTCTGACCTTTCCCTCGCTCCTCGGACACGCTCGGTGGCCCTCCAGTACAGATTACAGTAACAATTCACAGTGCGGCCCGAAAACTCCCCCTCGGAGCACCACTTCCAGGGCAGGCCTGGGGAGGATTTGGCGCGCGGACGGTGCGACACGGGACGTATTCCCGGCGTCGATGTCGTTCTTCAACAACTTGAAGAACTTTCCTGCTTTCGGATCAAAATAAATTGTCCGGATTGAATCCACATGCGCATTTCCGTGAACAGCCAGCAGCGTCCACAAACGCGTGCAAATGACGTTGGCGTGACACCGCGGGTAGCGTCTACGGTCTTTGCACGCCAGAAGGGATCCTCGTCCGTCCACTGGCGGACGAGCCTTCGCGAAATGGCCGATTGCGATGCCCGGAGCGAAGGTGCTATGATGATGTCACGCTTGTTTTCCAGACGAGGATGGTTGACCGTGACTCCAGACGAATCGCATCCGACCGAGGAGGGGTTGTCTCTTTTTCACCTGCTGGCCATCGGCGCGGTGGGCCTGTTGTTCGTTTTTTCTCTCGCCAAGACTTTTCTTGGCGCCACTCGCCCGACCCCACCGGCAACCCCTCTCGCGCATCGACGGCCTCTGAGCGCGGTTTCCCCGTCTCCGAACCCTCCGGTCGCGATCTCGACAACGGTCGAGGCGTCGGTTGGACCCGTCGCATCCACGGATACATTGGACAGGGGTTCCAGTGAGTCGTCTGTCGGCTCCGGTGCTGCCGTACTCGGGGGCGCCGTCCCTCCTGCCCTGAGCGGAGGACTCTCCTCGACTGCAACCTTCAAGTCACCTGCGCCTTCCTCGCCGTCCCCGAAGGTGCTCGACGTGTCTCGGCCGCTTCCCCCGCCAGTTCCGCCCCCTCCAGAGCCCCGTGCTGCGCCCACTCCGTTGCCGCTGCCGTCCCCGACATCCGTCAGCCTCCGCGGTCGGGCAACTCGCCGCACGCCGCTTGGCGCGGTGCTTCCGCTTTCACACCAGCCGGTCTACCTGCTGGACGTGCTCGACGACGTGACCCGGACCACGACAACCGATATGCACGGCGTGTACCATTTCGGAAGACTCAAACCGGGCCACTTTTTCTATCTCGTGATGATGCACGCTCAGTCGGTGACGGTCGGTCATCACATGGAATATGAGGTGCGCTACCCCTGGGGAGATGTGCAATCGGTCGCCCAGCGCGTGCAGGAGCAGGAGTCATGGCACCTCTCGTTTGAAGCGCCGGGCGTGGCGGGCACATATGCGCTTGACCTTGACCACGGGAACCAGGACCCGCACTACTGCGCCGACATCCAGCCGACCAACGATCCCGTGACGCGGGCTCCATACTCCTCCTGCAGCAGCGTGATCCTGGTGCCGTACGTCGATGACACTCCTCCACCCCCTCGTGCTGGGAAGGCGAGAGGGGGCGCGCCGGCCCCGTCGCCCGAGCCCGTTACCTCGCCAGGGCCGGCTGTGGGGCCGGCGGGCGGCGGGGGGGGTGGGGAAACAGGTTCCGGGCAGTGATTCGTGTGCGCCGCCCCCCGTCGATCGAGCGCCAGGCAGAGCGCGGCGGCTCGGGGCGGTCAGGGCAGGAGAGTGTCGACGACCGGCTCGAGGACCGCCTCCATAGAACCGCGTGAATGAGGCAGGCGCCAGTCCGGGCCGTAGGCGAGGATTTTCCGTCGCTGTGCAACCGCGAGGTCGAGGGGGGAAGTTGCAACGATCACTCGGTCGGTAAAGTCAACTTCCGTTGCCAGGCGATACGCATCCCTGACGGTGTGGCCAAACACCGATCCGAGCATTTCAATGACGTACTCGTATGTGTGCTCCTCATCGTTGAGCAGCACGACGTGAAAACGCGGCAGTTCCACAACTTTGCCCATCAATGAGAAGTCCTGGGTTCTGACGGGGGATTCCTGCTTTGCGGCGTGCGTGCCGGGCTCCTGGCTTCGACGTTTCCTGTGGTGACCCGCCTTTGCCTGCGTGGGAAGCTTTCGGGGACGCCTGCGGGTGCCGTCCCGCGTGAGAAGCTTTCGGGGACGCCTGCGCGGGAAGTTGTCGGGGACGCCTGTAGGGGAGGGGAGGAACGTGACGGTACGGGAAAGAAGGGGGTTCGCAGG
>JAJXVI010000041.1 GCA_021782195.1 bacterium
GAGCAAGTGCACAGAACCTTTGATTTCACGATGTTCCGGAAATCTTTCGAGCCAGCGGTGCCGACGCGCAACTCTGGTCGGGCGATCGTGCGCCTTAGAAGCGCCATCGAGCCTGGTAGAAGAGATGCAGTCCACCGAGGTTGTCACTGGAGACGCGAACCAGTTGAGTCGGAGAAAAACGATACTCAAATCCGTAGAGTTGACGCGGAAGATTGGCCTGAAGCGTTCCGCCCTGAACCGATGTAAACGTCAGCAGGAAGTGTCGCGCGGCGTCGAGGGCCTTGAGGATCCGAACCTGAACGCCCCCACTCTGAACGAATTCCATCGCAACCTCCGAAACGCCGAAGAGGTGACCGATGAATCCGGTCACAGGTCTCAACACGGTGGCGGAAGCAACATTGATGAGGGCAGTCGCACCGAGCGAGTTGGTCGTGTACATCGGGTTCTGGCGCATCGAGGCCGCTTGCGATACTGTGCCCCCGACAAGCAATTGCCGGATCGCCGTCTGCGACAGGGGCGGGTTCGAACTGAAAGTCACGCGAGGCCCCGTCGCCGGGCCGTGGATGTCTACGTATACCTCGTACTGGTCAGTATTCGACGCCGCCGAAGCCACGAGGTCCGGAACCCATCCGTTCCCACCAAAAGTTGCCCGGCCACGCGCAAGCCTCATGGTGACAGGAAGGAGTGGAATCTGCAGTTGTCCCGAGACAAGCCTCACCACACCTTTGGGCGCAACGCGCGCACCAACGCCGTGAAAACCAATTCGTCCCTCCACACGCAACGAACTGCCCAGGAAGCTAAGCCAGGAATCCGTCCCCAGATCGACCGAGACATCCACAGCCAGTGGCGGCACCGGAAAAGGGGCCTTTCGAACTTGCCTGACGTTCTCCCGACTGCTCGCTGACGCGTACTCCTTACCCTGCCCTGTGACTGGAGAGGCAGTTCCGTCGCGACGGGTGCCCGAAACATCGGCCGGACGGGAAAGAATGCTTTCGACCGCCTGGACGGCCTGCTCTCCCGGTGACGATCCGAAGCCGTTGCCCGTTGCCCCCCCCAGGTTGCGCAGCGGCAATGTCACACGAGCATTCTGCGCAAGTATCTTCCCCTGCAGGACCGGATGGGACGAAGAGCCTCCGAGCACACCGTCGACGTCAAAGACACCGGAGACGTAGGGAGGCACAAGGGCCGTCAGGTCCTTACCGTGGAAGTGAAAGTCCATGTCGTGCAACTGCATCGCTGCAAGTTGGGCCTGCCCGGTCACGGCGAAAGCGCCCTTCCCGAGATGTCCCGTAAAGTGGCGAATCCTGACATGGTCCCCATCGAGCCTCACCGCCACCTGAAGGTTCTCGATCGGCTGGCGAAAGGTCGCGTGCCTTAACTCCCCGTTCGTGATGGCCAGGGCACCATTCCATCGCAGGTCCGGATATCGCCCTCCGATCTCAAGACGTCCACGCAGGCTTCCCTTTGAGGGAAGCAGATCGGGGATGAAGAAGGAAAGAAGGTCCAGGTCGTGCTCATTCACGCGCACCGAGACCGACACAGGCGTTGGAGAATACAGGTGGCGCCCGTTCCATTGCAACGGGACGACCCCGTCGAGGCTGACGTGGTGATTTCCACGCGCGGCGACCCAGTGACGAAGCGCGTATACCCCATCGCGCGCCGAAATCTCCCCCCGAAACGAATCAAACGTTGCACGCACAACCCGGAGCCCGCTCACCAGAAAGTTCCCCCGGACACGGGGTGTTGCAACCGGGCCACCAAAGTCGGCGTGGGCGTTCAGTCGTCCGGAAAAAGGAAAGTTCCACGGCAGGAACGGGCGCAGGCTGCCCAGTTCAAATCCGCTGGCGTCGAACGACAGGAACTGCTGCTTGCCAGGGGTATACGCAAGGTCCAGGTCACCACCCGGGCCGCTCGCCACGACCGTCAAACGCCGGCTCTCGTGTCTTGCGACGTCCACCGCGCCGTCCACGCGCACGGTTCCAACAGGAATCCCCCCCATAACGACGTTTCGAGCGGTCACCTGGCCTCCCAGGGAAAGCGCGCGCAACGGCCCGGTCAGGGTCATGCTCCCATCGAGGCGTCCGGTCACGTGATGGGGGGAAACCCGAGCCAGACCAAGCAAAGTGGCAAGATCCGTGTGATCGAAGTCAACTCGAACGTTGCCGCTCGCATCGAGCACACTCGCGAGGTCCGGTCGCCCCTTGACCTTCCCGAGGTCGAGCCAACCATCGAGCCGAGCGCTTCCGCGTGATTGAGCACCGCGCAGAACAACGTGCCGTAAAGCCAGCCGGGAGCCCGCCCAGTTGATTCCCCCCCTGATCTCCTCCACGTGTCCCCCTGTGCTCTGGGACAGATGCGCGAGGTCGAAGTCAGCCGCCACCTGCGGACGCGCCGTGGTGCCGGTGACTCGCAGACCCAGGTTCGCAGTACCGCGGGCGATGGGAGAGTGACGAAGAGCGGTCACGTCCACCAGAGGAAAGTGACGGGCCTTGAACGCAAGCGCAAGCGGTCCCCCCAGGGTCAAGCGGCCGTTCCCTTCTACCGAACCTCGCCCCAGCCTGGCAAGAAACTCCTGCACCACCACGTCGCTTCGACCTGCTTTGAGGTTCAGACGCAGGTCGTCGATGTCCTGGCCCGCCACTTCCGCTCCCTGAACATGCACGTGGCCGGCGGCCGTAAGCGAACGGGGTTTTCCCTTCAGCCGCACCCGGGCGTCAAGCCACCCGGTCGCCTGCAACCAGTTCCACGGAGTGAAGCCGAGAACCGTACCCACATCCATGCGCGGCGTCGACAGCTCTAGATCCAGTCTTGGCGCGCCACGCAGGCTCACACGCCCCACGGTGGCCAGCGGTTCCCCGCCCAGTCCCAGGTCGCCACGGTCGATGCAAATCCGGTTTCGATCTGCGTGAAAAGCCGCACGCGCGACAAGCGGGAGTCCGTGAAGCTTCCCGCGGTCCACAACCGCGCGTCCCCTGACGCGGAAGTTCCGGGTCGTCCCTCCCACCCTTCCGCTCGCAAGCGCCTCCCCTTCAACGTCCGAAAGACGCAGGTCTTCCAGGAAACGTCCCAGGGCTCGCGGGTCACGGCCGACCTGCAGGGTGCGCAGAACGCCACCCAGGTGGTGCGATACTGCGTTCCACGCGAGCTGCAACCCCGCGGGTGCGTTCGGATGAGACACGACCAGGCCGTGCACCTGGGCCCTGATAAGCGGACCCCACACCGTCAGATCGTGTACGTGCGCACGTTGATTTGCAACCGTCATGCTCCCCGCAAACCGTTGAATCCGCTCCCCCAGAAGGTGAAGGTCGCCGCAACCCGAGCCGGCAAGCTCGACGTCGGTCAGGCCCTCCCCGGCACGGTACACAACCGCGACGTCCGCGTGTCCTTGCGGCCTCCAGCGCAGCATGCCGAGGTGCCGGAGCAGGCCGAGGTCTACATGATTGCACATCGCAAAAGCGACTGCCGTTCCCTTTCGAACCTGCCCTTCCGCCGACAGATGAAGCGCGGGAAAACTTCCCCCCGCACGAAAATAGACGTCGCCGGGGGTTCCGCCTGCTTCCAGCGTGGCGCGACCCGCGTCACGAGGAAAGACCCGGCGCACATCGCCACCTACCCCATCGAACGCACCAACCGCGCCGTACGGGCTCAGCGACGTAGCCCACAATCGCGCGTGAAAGAGATCATCGAGCGGAGACACCGAGAGTGTCGCGTCCACGTGCTGCCCACCGAGGAAAAACGAGGCCCGCGGAAACCACATCAGGTCCGGACCGAACGCAACCCCTCCAGCCAGGTTGTCACAGGAGAGTCCGTTACTGACGACCCGTTGCGCGCGCACCGACCCAAGGCCGAACAGACGGTGCCGCGTACCGCATACGAGCAGATGCACCCGTCCGCCCCGCACTGCCGCCCGGGAATTCCCGATGGACAGGTCTTGCGCGTCCAGCGCTGCCAGAAACTGTGGCCGCTTCCCAAGATGCACAAGACCCAGCGGGCAGCCCACCTTGCCGAAACGCGTCACTGCGTGGGCGTGAGAAACGACCAGGCCACGATCATAGTAGACAAAATTCCCTGCGGCACTGGTGACCGGCAGGCCACGAACCGCAAGCGCGCGGGCGCTGGCGCTCCCCATCACCAGGGGCTTCCACGAACCTCCCAGCACGGTCAGGGCCGCGTCGAGTGAAGCGACCGAACCCGGGTTGAGCGCCCCCCCCGTGCGAAAACACGCATTGCGAGTGCGGATCCCGATCAGCACGTGACCGCCGGGAAAGATCCATCCAGTTGCCGAAATTCGCCCCCCGTCGAGACGAGCACGCAGCGCGTACAGATGCATCGCCGCGAACGTGCCTTGAAGAGCTCCCCTGACACCCGTGAGCAAACGTCCACCCACCCTCAATGCTGGCGCGCGGACGTGCAACTGCAGAAAGGGAGCGTCGAGCGAACCGACAAGACGAGCATCGGCCTTCACTGCACCGGCGATGGCGACGGGTACCTTCTCACCCAGGGTACGGAGAGTCTGTCCGAGATCGGCGACGTGCACGCTCAGCCAGCCATCGAACTGCGGCGTACGAGCAAGAAGGACGCGCCCTGCAACATCGAGGCGGTCACGTCCCACACAAACGCCCGCGTCGTGGACCTCCCACTGCAAGCGCCCAACTCGAGCGCTCAGATGTCCACCACTCCAGGCGACTCGCGCTGTCCCCGCGCTGCCACAGAGCCCGTGCAACCTGAGGCTCCCTCCCCCGTCCCAGCGTCGTGACCACTCTTTGGGCAGGCCGGACGCGGAGAACCACAGGTGCGTGTCCGCCCGACCGGCTGTAAAGCTCAGGGGCGGTTGATTGCGCACCACGGGAAAAAAGCTCATGACATAAGGGGCCCACGAGGAGACGGGCAGACCCACAACGTCGATGCGTCCACGCACGTCAGACAGCGGATCGTGCGCGTCCACCTTCACCGCAACGTGCGCGCCCGTGACCTGCCCTTCCAGACGCAGAGACACTGGAAGCCAGCCAGAAGCGGTTGGCGCCCCCCTCAGGTCAAGACGACCGTGCACGTCGGTTGCGCTTGCCACCAACAGCCCCGCACGCGAGGCACGTCCGCCCCCGTGAGCCCTTTCCATCCGCGCATCGCGCCAGTCCACCGTGCCGTCCTCAACCCGCACCAACGCGCGAAAAGGAGCAGGGTGACCCGGAGGGCTTGCCCTCGGGCGATAGAGCGCCGTCAGATTGAGACGGCCGCCGGTGCGCAGTTGAGCCAGTACCCGGGGATGCTCGATCACGACTTCACGAATTCCCCTGGGTACACTGCGCGTTCGCAGCATGCGCCAGAACCCGAGTCGAACAAGCACACGGGGTGCAGTGACCACCGGTCGACCTTTACTGTCGACCAGCGTAACGTCGGAGAACGCCAGACCCTCTCCAGCAGGGCGCATTCGAGACCACGACACGTGTCCCCGCAACACGGCGTTCAGAGATCTTGAAATCCCCCACTCGAGTAGCGGCCACAACGCTGCAACGAGTACGATGACTGTGAGCAGGCCCGCCAGGACCAACTGCCTGGAGCGACTCCGGTGCAACCTGACGTCCCCTCCCAAAGGGTATCTTGCGTAGACCCGTCACTCTTCCACGCGCAAGCAGCCGGCACCCTCCCGTGTACGCATATTCCTTGGTGTCAAGCCTCGTAGGAATCGCGGGCGTGGCGCTTTGCTCGTGCGAGCACTTCAATAAGCAACTCAAACCCGGGATAGAAGAATTCGTCGATTCTCTCGTAATACGCACCGTCGCTGAGCAACGCGCTTCGAAACCGTTTCCGATCAGGCCGAGGGGGCGTAAATGAGAGGTTCTCCCAGTTGGTACGGTATACCGTCTTGCCGACGTGTACTTCGACGGCCTGTCGCGTGATCACGACTTTGCGTCCCCGCATTCGCAGGACGATGGCAGCCGCCACCGCGATGGTCGCCAACGCCACGGACCAGGGCAGAACATAGAAGATCCAGTAGGGTGGAAACCCCATGTCCGCGAGCCGAGAAAATTGGTGATACTGGAACGCACCATAAACGAGCAGATAAATGACGAGAACCGACGCGACCGCACACAATTTGAAAAAGTTCCGCAGGTCGGCCCGGAATTCGCGACGCTGTTTCTCCTGTCCCGCCGAACTGACAACTTCAGCCATACATCCACTGCCTCACTTTCTCCGGTTGCAACCACCGGTGTGGCCGGCACCGGCGGCGTGGCCACCCCACCTCGCTTTATGCATTTTTTAGGTTCGTGAAGCTTCCAGAAGCCTCCTCCAGCAAACCTGCCAGCGGAAGGTTTCGCACACACATCGGGTGCGGCAGGGCGTGAAACACAAGATGAGCCCCCCGAAGTCAGTCAGTTCCCTCCACGCGGACGATATCGGCTCCGAGCATCGTCAGGCGCTCATCAATCCTCTCATACCCACGCTCTACGAGGTCGATACCGGTCACCAGACTCTCTCCTTCGGCGGCGAGAGCCGCGCCAATCAATGCGGCACCTGCCCGAATGTCGGGTGCCTCAACAGGCGCGCCAGCCAGGAACTTCACGCCGGTGACGATCGCCACGTGATCGCTGATGCGTATGTTTGCGCCCAGACGCACCAGCTCTCCAACGTACATGAAGCGGCCGTCAAAAATTGTCTCGCGCACGACGCTGATGCCATCCGCCAGCACGAGCATGGCAACCAGGGGAGGATGGAGATCGGTCGGGAAACCAGGGTGAGGAGCTGTCGTGACATCGAGCGCGCGGATGGGACGGCGCGAGGTCAAGCGCACCCCGCTCGCGTCTACGGTTACGCTCTGACCGGCCCTGGTAAACTGAGCCAGTACCGCCTCCAGATGGTCGGCCCGCCCGCCTCGAACCAGGACGTCGCCGCCACTTGTGGCCGCCATGGCCAGAAATGTCCCGGTTTCAATGCGGTCAGCGATGATATCGTGCGTGCCCCCGTGGAGCGCCGCGACTCCCTCGATCTCGATACGAGCCGTTCCTCCCCCGCGGATGCGAGCACCCCGAGCCTGGAGGAACTCGACGAGGTCCTCAATCTCGGGTTCTCGCGCGGCGTTCTCGATAACCGTGACGCCCTTCGCGAGACAGGCCGCCATCAGGGCATTTTTCGTAGCCCCGACGCTTACGTGCGGGAAAAGGATCCGGGTTCCCACGAGACCGGTCGCGTGGGCCTGCACAAAGCCGTGCAGACGGTGAACCTCGGCCCCCAGCGCGCGAAAAGCTTCGAGGTGCAGATTCACGCGGCGCTGACCGAGGTTGCAGCCTCCAGGAAGGGCCACCTCTGCTTCCCCAAACCTTCCCAGCAGCGGTCCGGCCACGTCAAATGAAGCGTTGAGACGACGAACGAGATCATACGAGGCCCGGGTCGTATGAACGCCGTCGGAGTTCAGCCGCAGGGTGTGCGGAGCGGTCACCTCCACTCGCACACCAAGCGACCGTAGCAGGTCGGCCATGACGCGGACGTCAGCAATGTCCGGAACATTGCGCACCTCCACGTCACCCTGACAGAGAATCGCCGCAGCCATCATGGGGAGCGCAGCGTTCTTGGCCCCAAGAGCGGCAATCTCGCCGTGAAGCCGACGTCCGCCGCGCACGAGCAGGTGAGTCAAGCTTGCATCCTACTCGCCGATCGCATGCGGTGAGGCAATCCGCAGCACGTCGAGACGAGCCTGCTCGCCTGCCAGCTGACCGCGCAGCGCAGCACGTTCCTCCTCGGTGCCCGCTGCTTCGACCGCGCTTTGCAGGGTCGCCTGGCGGCGCGTGGCAGCAGGGCCGTCGATTTCCTCGGCAGGCTCTGCAAAATCAACCAGACACACGGCGTGGTTTGCGTTCATCTTGACAAAGCCCGCACCGACCGCCATCACGTACGTGTGGTTGCGCGTTCGAAGCGTCAACGGCCCCGGACGCAACAGGGCAAGCAGGGGGGCGTGATTGGCCATGAGACCCATCTGCCCCTCCTCGCCTGGCACGGTCAGAAGGGCCGCATCTGACCCCTCGTAGCGCAATCGCTCGGGGGTGATGATCTCGACACGAAATTGCTTTTCGCTGATGACTGTCACCTCAGAAGCCTCACTTACCGACTTCCACGCCCAGTCGCTGGCCCTCCTCGAGGACATCCTCGAGTCCGCCCTGCATGTAGAAGGCCTGCTCCGGAAGCTTATCAAGGCGACCGTCCGCGATCTCCTTGAAGCCCTTGATGGTCTCCTTCAACTGCACGTACTTGCCCTTGCGTCCGGTGAAGCCTTCCGCGACGTGGAACGGCTGCGAGAGGAAGCGCTGAAGGCGACGAGCGCGTCCCACAATGACGCGGTCGTCCTCCGAAAGCTCCTCGACCCCAAGAATCGCGATGATATCCTGGAGGTCCTTGTAGCGCTGCAGAATTTCCTGCACTTTTCGCGCCACGGCGTAGTGCTCATCGCCCAGAAAGCGCGGATCCAGCAGGCGTGAGGTCGACGCAAGAGGATCCACCGCGGGATAGATTCCCTGCTCCACGATCGCACGCGACAGCACGGTGGTTGCATCAAGGTGGGTGAACGTCGTGGCGACCGCAGGGTCGGTAATGTCGTCTGCGGGGACGTAGACGGCCTGGATCGCGGTGATGGAACCGTTCCGCGTAGAGGTGATGCGCTCCTCAAGCAGACCCATCTCGGTCGAGAGCGTAGGCTGGTATCCCACGGCAGACGGCATGCGCCCGAGGAGAGCCGAGACTTCAGCACCTGCCAGCACGAAGCGGAAGATGTTGTCAATGAAGACAAGCACGTCCTTCCCCTCCTCGTCCCGGAAGTATTCCGCCATGGTAATCCCGGTGAGACCGACGCGGAAGCGCACGCCTGGCGGCTCATCCATCTGGCCAAACACCATGGCCGTCTTGTCGATGACGCCGGAATGCTTCATTTCCAGCCAGAGGTCGTTCCCCTCACGCGTGCGCTCCCCGACGCCAGCGAAGACCGAGAAACCACCGTGCTCACGTGCGATGTTTGCAATCAGTTCCTGGATCAGCACGGTCTTGCCGACACCAGCGCCGCCAAACAGTCCGGTCTTACCGCCACGTGAATATGGGGCAAGCAGGTCGACCACCTTGATTCCGGTCTCGAGGACCTTCGTCGTGGGCTCCTGCTGGTCGAAAGGCGGCGCAGGGCGGTGAATTGAGTAACGCTTCACATCCTCTACCGATGCTCCGTGGTCGATGGGCTGACCGAGGACGTTGAAGATACGGCCGAGGGTCTGCTGGCCAACCGGCACGCGAATTGCGTCACCCGTATCCGCGACATCCATTCCTCGACGCAAGCCGTCGGTGCTTCCCAGCGCGAGACAGCGTACGCTGTTGTTGCCGAGCTCACCCATGACCTCGAGGTACAGATCCTGTCCCTCACCGCGACCACCCGCAGCCTGATCGCGACGTACGGTCAGCGCATTGTAGATATTCGGCAGTTCGCCCGGCTTGAACTGGACGTCGACAACTGAACCGATGATCTGATGGATCCTGCCAATTCCCATGGGAAAACCTGCCTCCTATTTATTGAGCGCCTCTGCGCCGCTCGCCACTTCGAGAATCTCATTCGTGATGGCCGCCTGCCGTGCCCGGAAGAAGTCAAGCGTCAGTGTTCCGACGAGCTTCTCCGCATTGTCGGTCGCATTGCTCATGGCGCGCAGACGCGCACCCAGTTCTGCCGTGCGAGACTCCAGCAGGATCTGGAAGAAAATCGTCTCCAGATACCTGGGAAGAATCGCCGCGAGCGCCTGATGGGCATCCGGCTCGAACAGGTAGGGTACGGCCCCAGGCTTTTCCGTCTCACCACCCAGAGGGAGAATGCGGTCAACGCGCGCTACCTGGGACATCGCCGATTCGACGTGCGTGTAGACCGCCCACACCTCGTCCACCTTGCCCGAGACAAACAGACGCGTGGTCAGTGCCGCGAGGTCGGCCGCCAGGGTAAAGTCCGGACTCCAACCCGTGACCTCGCGGACGATG
>JAJXVI010000042.1:0-901 GCA_021782195.1 bacterium
TCTGAGCGCGGCCCTGGATGAGATGCGCGCCGTCATTACCGCATCCCGGCTCGGGCACGGCCTCGTGATAACGCACTTCCAGTTGCTCGTACGTGACGCCGGGCAAAAGTTGCGCGCCTTCAATCCCGATCTCAGTCGCCATGGATCCAGTCTCCTTCTGCTCCTCTGCCTCGCCGCGCTGTCTCTGGCGCGCGGAAGCTCACCCGCCGACACTTGGCCGAGAGCGGCCTCTGGTCCTTCCGACAGCACGCAGGAGTCGAATGGCGCTTTCGAAAACTCACGAACCCCATGGATTGATCGGCACAGCCCTGCCGGTCGCGCCACTGATATCCATGTAGGAAGGGTCGTTCATGACTTCATCGCACCCGGTTCGGTCTGAAGTTGCGCCAGTTGTACCGTTCATTGAGGGGGTGGTGGTTGCACCCGGGACGCTGCGTCTGCTGATTCGGCACCCATCCGGAGCCGGCCCCGCCTCTCCCCTCGCGGTGCGACGCGACTGGGCCGCGCAGCCTTTTGCTTTAGTGGGTGACGCGCTCCGCGGCGCGGAGATAGCCATGGAACGCGTACCGTCTCCTTTGAGTGGCGGACCGTCGCGCGAGGCGCTGTCCGCTACAGAACCCTCAAGTGGCGGGTCGTCGGGCGCCGTGGGCGACCGGCCGGACGCAGGCGACCGTCGGGGCACCGGTGACGCCACGTCTCTGTGGGGGGCGTGCGCGGCGAGCGACTCCCCCGCGTCGTCCCGCGCGGCGAGCGACTCCCCCGCGTCGTCCCCTCTGTTTGACGTCCTGGGTGCGGCGCACGGCGGGCTCAAGCATCTGTTTCGAATCTTGCGGGTCGACCTCGACGCAGATGCTCGTTGGACCGCGACCCTCGAGGTGGGGGACGGGGAGCCGTTTTACGG
>JAJXVI010000042.1:911-4238 GCA_021782195.1 bacterium
CGGGATGGGCGCACTGCCCGGCCCCATGAACCGGCGCGGCCGGCAGTGCGTGAACTGGAACCTCGACTACTACCCGCACACCCCCTCGACTCCTTCGTTTTACGCAAGCATCCCCTTCTACTGCAGTCGCGTTCGTGACGCGCACGGACGTAGCGCCTGGTACGGGCTGTTCTGCGACAACACGGGACGAAGCGTCTTTGATTTTGGTGCAACCTCGGTGAATCGAGTCTCCATCACGGTGGAGACCGGCCCGCTTGACCTGTGGGTCCTGGCTGGCCCCTCCCTCGCCGACGTCGTTGGCCGCTTTACTGAACTGACGGGCTGCATGCAGCGAATTCCCCGCTGGATGCTGGGCCTCGGGCAGTCGCGCTGGAGCTATACGCCGGCTGACCGCGTCTCCGAGATTGCCCGCGCGTTTCGTGCTCATCGCTTTCCCTGCGACGTGCTCTACCTCGACATCGACTATATGGACCGCTACCGTTCCTTTACCTGGAACCCGGAGACGTTTCCGGCCCCCGAACGACTGATCGAGGAACTGCACGCGCTGGGGTTCAAAGTCATGGCCATCCTGAATTCCGCAGTCGCGGTGGATCCGTCCTTTCCCGTCTATCGTGAGGGCCACGAGCGCGGCTATTTTCTCCAGAATTCAGACGGTACCGAGTATCATGCCAGCATGTGGCCAGGCATGTCGGCGTTTCCGGATTTCACGCGTGCAGAAGTGCGTGCCTGGTGGGGTGACCTCCACCGCAGTCTGCTGGAACTGGGGATTGATGGGATCTGGAACGACATGAACGAGCCGACCGTGTTTGGAGATACGCGGCCGTTGACTTTTCCTGCCGATCTCCCGCATCGGGGCGACCACGAGGAACGTGCGCACGCGGAACTCCACAACGCCTACGGGATGCTGATGGACGTTGCGACAAGCGAGGGCCTGCAACGGCTCAGACCCGATCGGCGGATTCCCCTTCTGTCAAGGGCCGCGTATGCCGGCGTGCAGCGTCACGCGTTTCTATGGACAGGCGACAACTCCGCGTGGTGGGAGCATATGCGGCTTGCGATTGCACAGGTCTGCAATCTCGGACTGTGCGGAGTTTCCTTCAGCGGACCGGACACGGGAGGGTTCCTCGACGATGCGACGCCTGAACTGTTCCTTCGCTGGTTGCAGATGGGCATTTTTCTGCCTTTTTTACGAGCCCATTCCGTGAAGGGATCCCGTGATGCGGAGCCCTGGGAGTTTGGAGAGGAGGTTCTTGAAGCCGGACGCAGTTCCACGCAGTTGAGATATGCGCTGATCCCGTACCTTTACAACCTGGCCGAGCGGGCCGCACGATGGGGCGAGCCGATGGTGCGGCCGCTTTTCTATGACTATCCGGACGATGCGGCATGTGAAGGGGTCGACGACCAGTTCATGCTGGGTCCGGACCTCCTGGTTGCCCCGGTCCTCTTTCCCGGTCACCGTCATCGCGCGGTCTTGCTCCCACCGGGAGAGTGGTTTGACTTCTCGGACGGCACCCTGCACGGAGGAGGCACGGTGATCGTCGCCGCATCGCCACTTGAACGCATTCCCGTGTACGTGCGCGCGAATGCAATCATCCCCATGGAGGAGCCCGGACAGTTCGTGGACGAGCAAAAGCCGCGCAGCGTTTCGTGGCAGGTGTGGGATGCTGAGGGGACGGGGCTTGCAACGCTTCTGGAAGATGACGGGCAATCGGCGAGGCACGGACTTTCCGAGGAGGCGTGCGAGACCCGCGTGCGGGGGACGTTCGCCCAAGACCGCGTGGAGGTGGTGTTCGAACCCAGAGAGGGCGGGTTCGACCCCGGTCCGCGCTCCTTTCAGGTGGTTCTGCGGGGACGCCGACCCGCGCCGAAAGGCTGCAGCGTGGACGGGGTGTCGAGTTCCATGGACGGCAGTTCGCTCAGGTTTGCCGACAACGGTCTGCGCCGTGAGGTGGTTTTTTTCTGGTAGGGGACGGGTAGGGGGCGGGTAGCGAACGCAAGTCGCTCACGCCTGCACCTCCAAGGTCGGCATGACGGGTAGCGGACGGCGACCCGCGCGACCGCCCCCGCGATCAGCGCGCGGTCGACGCGCTGATCGCGGGGGCGGGGATTTCCCCGAAATGGGATCTTTCGGATCGGGGACAGGGTTCCCTCGGTTCCTGGAAGAATCCAGGCGCATGAAGAACTTCATTTACGGGGTCGTGGTCGCCGTCCTTGTCCCGCTTATTGGAACGTTCCTGTTCCTGAAGATGGGGCTCATGCCGGTCAATGCCGACGCTGTCCCGGGTCGATTCGAGCACATGATGGCAAACATGTCGCTCGATGCGTCGGTTGCGCGCAATCAACCGGATCAGCAGAATCCAGTTGCAGTAAGCGATGCAAGTCTCATTTCTGCTATCCGGCTCTACAAGCAGAACTGTGAGGAATGCCACGGCGGAAACGATGGAAAGCCCTCCACTTTCGGGCTATCCTTCTATCCCCCTGTGCCTCAGTTCAGCCTTCGACAGAAGCCATTTCACGATCCGGATGCGCACATCTTCTACGTCATCAAGCACGGCATCCGCCTCACCGGAATGCCCTCTTTCGGCTCGAAAGTGCGCCCCATGCTGACTGACAACGAGATTTGGACCCTCGTTACCTTCCTCAAGAACTTCCCTCCGACGTCGTGGTCTCCAGCCGTACAGCGTGTATGGAAGTCGAATGCCCACGTTTCAGACTCCTCGAAGTCAACAGCGCCCCCTTCGCCAGGAGCGTCTGCCCCGTCCGCGACTTCGCCGGCCGGGACGACCGCCTCTCCTGCGGCGACTCACTAGCGACTCACCCGCGATGCGGCCGGAAGGCTTGCATCAGTCAAAACAGGTGCGGAGGTTGCGTGATTTCACACCTCGCAACCTCCGCGCGGGAACGTTTCAGCGGTCCCCGATCACAGATGCAAGAAGGGATGTTGCCGGTAGTGCGGGTTCGTGCATTGATGTTTGCGTCATTGCGTGACGTGGTCGGGACTCGTTCCGTCGAGGTCGAACTGCCCGAGAACGCTACGGTCGGTTCTCTCACCGCCTGGCTCGAGAAATCCTATCCTCGCCTGGAAGGGCGCCTCGCGCGGGTTCGAACAGCGCGAAACGAGCAATTCACCGGCCCTGCGCAGGAACTTGCCGATGGAGACGAGGTTGCATACCTTCCCCCGGTCAGTGGTGGAGCAATCGACCCCTCCCTGGAATCCTGGTTTGACGTTGCCATTGTCGAGGACGAAATTTCGATTGACCGACTGCTCAGGTCGGTGCGACGCATTGACTGTGGCGCAGTGGTGCTGTTTCTCGGAACGGTGCGCGA
>JAJXVI010000042.1:4248-9911 GCA_021782195.1 bacterium
GAGGCGCATCGATCCCTCGCCCTGCGTGCCCTGAACGAGATTGTTGTCGAGGCACGAGGTAGCTGGGAGATTCTTGCCCTGGGTATTGTTCATCGTATTGGTCGCCTCGAACCAGGCGATGTGAGTGTGGCCGTGGCTGCAGCGGCTCCCCATCGAGGCCCGGCGTTCGAGGCCGGACGGTTCGTGATTGATCGTTTAAAGGAAACAGTCCCACTCTGGAAGAGAGAGATGCTTGAGGACGGTTCGGTGTGGATTGAGGGTGACGAGCGCGTGTTCTCGCATCCGACGCCGGAGTCCGCCCCCGCGCTACCATGAAAGGTTGAAGAATGACTCCAGTACAATCTCCTGAGCCTGTCAACTGCCGGCAGGACGGCATCAACGACATTGTGGATAAGGTGCGCGACGGACAACGCCTCAGCGCACAAGAAGGCTGGAGGCTCTATCAGACGTCTGACGTCGAAGCACTTCATCGGGCCGCCAACGACGTCCGTGAGCGCCGTCACGGCCGCCGTGCCTACTATGTATTCAACGTGCACGTAAACTATTCGAACGTCTGCGTCGACTCTTGCATGTTCTGTGCCTTTGCTAAAAAGGAGCATGAACCCGGCGCTTATGAGATGGATCTCGAGGAAGCGCTCTCACGTACTGGAGCCCTGCAGAACCTCCCGGGCTCCGAGGTACATATCGTAGGCGGCCTGCATCCACATTTTCCCTACGCTTACTACATCGACCTTGTCCGTGGGATTCGCGAGCGGTTCCCGAACGTGCACATCAAGGCGTTCACCGCCGTGGAGATTGACCACCTTGCTCGCCTGTCGGGAAAGACGTGGGCCGACGTTCTTCGTGAACTCAAGGCCGTCGGCCTCGACTCAATGCCGGGTGGCGGTGCGGAAATCCTGAACGACCGGGTACGCCGCAAGTTGTGCGCGGACAAGATCACGGCAGACCAGTGGCTTGACGTCCATCGCCTGGCCCATCGCATGGGAATTCGCAGCAATGCCACGATGCTGTTCGGCCACATCGAACGCGATGAGGAGCGCATCGAGCACATGATACGCCTGCGCGACCTCCAAGATGAGACCGGCGGTTTCATGGCCTTCATTCCCCTGCGTTTCCATCCGGCCAACACGCGCCTGGCTCGCCTGCCGATGGCATCATCCTCCGATGTACTTCGTAATATTGCCGTTTCCCGGTTGATGCTTGACAACTTTGACCACATCAAGGCCTATTGGACGCAGGTTGGTCTGGAGACTGCGCGTGACGCGATGAACTGTGGTGCGGACGACTTTGATGGCACCGTGGTGGATGAGCGGATCACCCATTTTGCCGGTGCCCGAACTCCGGTGGGAGTAACTCAGGACAGGCTCTGCGCGCTGATGCGTGAAGCGGGTTGCATTCCGGTGCGACGTGACTCCTGGTATGACGAGGTTGAGGTGTTTGACCGCTGACAGGGAGGCGGAAGAAGCGACCATGGAGTTTCGACTGTTTACCGTTGAACAGGCCAATCGGATGCTTCCCGAACTGGTGTGGATCATTCGGGAGGTCAATCGCCGTCGACAGGACCTGATCTATCTTCTGGTAGAACTGGAAAGCCTGACGGGGCAGGCAGCACAACGAAATGCAGCCGACCTGGCCTTGCGCGTTCAGCGGAAGAGAACAGAGGTGGCTCAACGCCGAAGCGCACTGGCCAGCCTGGTCGAGTCGGTTGGCGAGATGGGGGTCATCGTGCGCGATTTCGAACGCGGTCTGGTCGATTTTCCAGGAGTGGTCAATGGACAGCCTGGATACCTCTGCTGGACTTTCGAAGAGGAAGAAGTGCGGTTCTGGCACGGCCCGGAGGCCGGATTTGCCGGCCGTCAACCGCTGAGCAGCACCCCCTCCTGAGCTGCAGCCGGACCTCTTTGGGCGTCTTGGGTCTGTCGACGCTGATATCGTGCAGCGACGTGTTCCTCGCGTACCCCGTTCGGCAGTCTTACCGACGAATTGCAGTTCGTGGTCGACCGTACCGCCTTCCGTTTTCCATGGCACTGACGCTTGACGCAACAAAAGGCTGGCACAGTCCCGTCGACGGGACTGTCACCAACCTTCCGGGTCAACCTGACTGGTCGTGAGGCCGAACGGGACCGGTTTCAGAATAAGCAAACAGAAGGGCTTTCATACTCGGCCCCCGATACAAAAAACCAGATTCCACGTACGCACGAACAAAAGGTGCCGAGGCATTGCTGCGCCCTGGCGCCTGTTGAAGCTTTCCGGCGCAACTCCGGCCCGATGAGCGACGAGGCCGGTTATTCGCTAGCCGAGCGAGTCGCCTTCCTTGTCAAAGTAGTCGCAGGCCTCGAAGCATTCCTTGAAGCTCTTCATCGGCCGCGATTGGTACGGGTGCGTGCAGTTGATGAAGATCTTTGGCTTTTCGCCTTCCATACTGAAACCGAAATCGGTATACGTACAGAACCGGTCCGGAACATTTTCAAGGCAGAATTCATAGAGCTCATGGTAATGTTCCTGCGTGGAGTGCAGAAACTGGTGCTTCTCGCACTGAAAGATACCGAGCTGAGAGCTCCTGAACTTGCACGGCCGGTAGACCATGTAGATTTTCCGATCCTTCCTGGGAATCGTTCGAAGACGGACAATGACTTCACTGACGAGGCTGACACTTGCCAGCAATTGCCTGAGATTCGCGTCGTCATCGGGAAATCCTCTCAAATGACGCGCAAGATGAGGCGAGTATCGTCACATGGGTACGGGCCGATATTCGGTCTTTTCTCTTACCTGTCCTCCTCGAAGTCCGCGTATCCCGTCAGTCTGTTGACGAGCAGCGCGCGCCCTCGCTCCCCACTGCCACGAGACGCCCCGGACGCTTTGAGCGTGGCCACGACGGTTCGGAGTGCGACGTGTGTGTGCGGACGGGATCCTTGCGCAGTGCCCGCGTGCAGGGGGTGAACCGAGGGGCAAGAATCCCTTTGCGTGTCAACGTTTCGGTGCAATCACCACTTATCACGTTCAGTGCGACTGTGACATACGTTCGAAGAGAGGTCGAAGAACTGCTTCGTCTGCCCAACCTCGACGCGGCTTCATCGCGATGCTTGCAAGCGCTGGCCGGTGACGAGGACCCGGCATTCTTCGTGCTGACCCTGGCCCGCATTTCCTTTGTGCAAGGGCAGCGTCGCGAAGCGTTGCACTATCTCTCTGCACTTTTGAGCGCGCCGGGTGCGGCAGCTCTTGAGGTGGAAGCCGGACAGCTCTACGAGGAACTCGAACGCACCGGGGCGGCGGAACGTTGCTATCGCCGGGCACAGAACAGCTCCCCGAAAGCCCGGCGAGCCCTGATCGAGCTGCTGCGGACCACCGGTCGGCGCTCGGAGGCCGAGAAGCTACTCGATGAGATGCGCGCCCACTTTCCAGACGACCAGTGGGCGTTGGAAGAACAGGCTGCGGCGCTCTTTGCACAGGGGCACCTGCGCGACGCACTTGACCTCTACGAGCGTCTTGGAGGTGCCTTTCACGCGTATGCCTGTGCTGAGATTCAGTTGCGTCTGCGCCACGACGAGGACGCCTTCACGTCCTGTCGAACGGCAGCGGCGCGAGGCGCGGCGCTTCCCTGGGCACACTACCGCGCCGCGCAGATCCTGGCGCGTTCAGGCAACCTGGGAGGGGCGTTGCGTTGTGTCGAGGACGCGCCGCAAGGCGGAGCCGGACTCGGTGAGTTTCACGCCCGCCTCCTGATAACCGCCGGGCAGTCGGAGAAGGCCGATTCCCTTCGTGAGCGACTCCTGGAAGGATCGCTTCCGCCGGCGGCGTGCGCAACTGCGGGATCGACCCTGTCGGTGGGGGACAGTCCCGACAATGCGGACGCGAACGCTGGAAACACGCCGGTGACGTCGTCTGCGTGGCGTGTCATTCGTGCCCGCCTCGAAGGACTCGAGCGGGGAGAGTGCGTGTTGCACGCAGCCAGAGGCCGAACGTCCTGGAAGCGACTGGTGGTTCGGCCGTTGTTGTATCGCCGTCGCACCCACAGACCGGCAACCGGATTATCAGATGCCGATTTGACGAGCTTCGTCGCCGGGGTGCTCAACGACCTTCGTGCGTTTCATCTTCGCGAATTTGGCGCAAGGCGCGACTTCTGCATCGAGCCTCTTGAAAGACGGGAGGGGGAGATGGCCTACGCGTGGATCCGTAACGCGATCGAGCACGAGTCATTCTCAGAACTATCACGCCGTGTCCACGTTCGTGCACGCCGCAACCACGAGGTGATGCTCGTATTCTGGTGCGATGACGATGACCCGGCTGAATCGTTGAAGCTGGCCGAAGGGTTTGGAGGTTATGGTTGGGGGCTTGTACGTTGTGCCCTGGGGGATCTGTATGCAGGTACAGTCGCGATTCACGAATTCTATCACGCGTGCCTCGGGTTGCAGCACACAGACGGAGAGAATGACTTTCTTGACGAGACCGGGATCATGGGCTACCCGGGGGGGTTGAACCGTCCGCTGGAAGCTTTCATCCATTTTCGCCAGCGCGCGATGTGCGCGACCTGGTTGCCGTCGCATCGGCTTGTACAGAGCGCAGCCAGACTTGACCGGCGTGGAGAGTTTCGCGCAGCGGCGGCCCGCTACGAGCGGGCCGTGATGCTCGATCCGCTTTACGTGTGGCCGCAGGCTCGTCTTGCACGAATGCACGTGTATTGCGGCGACTACGCTCGCGCCGAGGAGGTCTACCGCACGCTGCGGGCCGTGGATCCCGTGCCGGAGCACACGGCCGAGCTCGCGCTGCTTCTTCTTGAGCGGGGATGCGTGCCCGCTGCGCGGGCACTGCTTTCGAAACCCGACGGCCTGGCGCGACCCGGGGCTTCCGACCGCGCTGTCACGATGGCCGGCTTTGCCTGGGGCACGGCCTCCTATCACTTGCGGGCACTTGCCTGCTTTCGACGGGCTCTGCAGCTCAATCCAGACAATCTCGCCGCTCGCAACGGCCTGGCGTCGACGCACGCCTCCCTCGGCCGCTTTGAAGACGCACGTACAGAGTTCCAACGCATTCTGACGGTTGACCCGTGCTGGTCGGAGGCTCTTGACCGGCTGGCTGTCGTCGAGGCGGAGTCCGGTCACTTTACAGAAGCCCGGCGTTACCTGAGGGAATCCGGTGGGTTCCAGCGTGATGACGCATTTCATGCGTGGGCTCGGTCGCGTGTGGGCTGGGTCGTGTGTGGGCTCGGTCGTATGGTGGGCCCGGTCGTGTGGTGCGCCCGGTCGTCTCTGGCCCGGCGTTGGGAGCAGATGGTGAAGGCAAGGGAAGTGTCACCGCGAAAGTCGAAACGCGGGCTGCTGATCGGGCTCGCCGGCCTGGCCGCGGTGGCGGCGGTCGCCGTGTCGGGGATTCTCGACCGGTTCCATGCGGACCGCGTGCTGACCCGGGTTACAGACGTGGCGGCCATTCCCACCGTGTCGGTGGTGAAGCCCAGCCGCGACACCAAGCCGAACGAACTCGTCCTGCCGGGCGACATCCAGGCCTGGTATTCGGCGCCGATCTACGCGCGCGTGCCCGGCTATCTGAAAATGTGGTACAAGGACTACGGCGCCCTGGTGAAGTCCGGCGACCTTCTCGGCGAGATCGACGCGCCCGATCTCGATCAGGAATACGAGCGCGCCAAGGGCGACCTCAAGACCGCCATG
>JAJXVI010000043.1 GCA_021782195.1 bacterium
TCGGGTCTCCCCCGGATGAATTCCGTAGATGCGTTCCATCACCAGCAGGTACGGCATCAGGTTTCGAAATGAACGCTGTTCCTCACTCACCTCTCCGCGGCCGGTCAGGGTGAGTGTCGCGTGCAAGCGCTGCAGACGCTCGGTCACGTACAGCGCCTCGTGTCGAAATGGCGCCAGGGCTCCAGCAAGTTGCGTGGCCCGCAATGCGGGCGGAAAGATGAGCGACATCATCTCGTCCAACAGGGCAGCGTGCTCGGCAAGTACCGCGACATCCCCTATCGGGCCGTGAAGCCCCGGGGACTGCGTCCAGCGGTCCAGCAGACTCGAGGCGTATGCGGCGTGCAGTCGCGCACTCTCGTCTGAACTTTCACGCTTCGCGGCGACCAGTTTCCAGGCACGTACCAGCGGATCGAGACACGCGACCGAGCAACCGGGCATTTCGATGCCGGGAATCATTTCAGTGCTCATGCCAGGGACCCCTCATTCGCGCAATCACTGTTCCTGGTGGCCGAATGTTGCCTTCCGCCTCACTCCACGCGGACGCTTCCTCTCCATCGACGCCGATCGTGGCCACCCCCTGCCCTGCCCGCCTCCCCTCCACGCCCTCACCACGTTCGTGGAGGCAAGTTGCACGCCAGGACAGATGGAACGATCAGAGAACACAATGAGCGCGTGCGAACGCGCGCAACGAGCTTTCGGACTGTTCCCCTGTTCTTCTTCCCACGAGACGGCCTCCTTTGAACACGACCATCTGAGGACAATGGCCGCTCATGTATCGTCCGGCCAGGTCCGGATTGTCCTTGGAACTGATGCGAACGAACTTTGCACGCCCCACCATCTCCAGGGCAACCATCTCGAAAATGGTTCGCAGGCCTCCTTCCCTCGAAGAGAAGAAGTCGATGACAACCGGCCGTGGACAGTTCATCACCTCCTGCTCAAATTCGGCCGCTGTGATCTCACGCGTCACACCCGGAGCGTCGACGGGCAGGTTTCGGCGACAGTTGGCGCAACGGGGAATGAAGTTTGGTGGAGGACACTCAAGCACGTTTTCCATTCTGCACGCAGCGCATACGATGTGAAGCGGCGGGGCGTCTGACGGGTCCATGATGGTCTGCTCCCTGGTCTGGTGTTTTCGGAAGGTACCGAAGTGATGCTGGTTTCTTTGGCCGAACCGCAGTGTATCCGACAGTACGTCTCGCCTTCACGAACCCTGTGGAAGGTGGTCGTCGGCCTGAGATTTCGGCGAAACCGGAAAGTATCGGCTGAACTGCTCCAGGGTCTCCAGAACAGCTTCGCGACACACCTCGACCCGGCGTCGGCTGCCCTTGAAGGAAACCGCGCATGGCAGAGGGCCCGAACCCGTAGCGTCGAAGCCGGCAAACCCGATGAAGCATTCGACAAACTGTGGAGCCAGTGGCGGTACAACAACATCGACGCCTGACATCACGGATACGCCGACCGGTCCACGCTGGCGTTGAGCGCGACCTGCCCCCGACGAACCGACCATCGCGCGCACCGCCGCGCGCAAGGTCGTGCGAAGCAGTCCGCCGGCAAGTCTCGTAGGATGCTCTGACGGGTTCTTCGCCGCGACCTCCACGATCGCTGTGTGAAATCGGATGAAGCCAGGAATTTCAGAGGCTCCTGGCACAAAATCCGAAGGTTGTACCGTCAGATGCAACGTCACGGGACGTTCGCCGCGGTCGCCAGGCAACACGCGAAGTGGAAACGTGAACGGGCGTTCAATGAATGCCGGATGATGAGATAACGCCCACACCAGCATCGCGGCTTCGCTGACATCCCCTGAAAGCTCCGCTCGAAGGCGGTCCCGCGTGTTTACAACGCTTTGACCGTCGATATATTCAAGTGCGGAGTACACGAACGGGGGGGCGCTATCGCCGGAAACACGCCAGGGTACCGTCCACGGGCGGTCAACTCTGGCGTCGCCGTCCAACGTGGCTATCGCAGGGGGAGGCGCCAGGGGGAGCATCTCTGAAGTGCCTGCAGCACGCCTGGCGGCGGGCATGCGAGCACCGTCTGTGGCGCGCGTGGGGTGCGCGGGAGGAGCGTCGGATGGCAGCGTGCTGTCCGCGTGCGATGGACTGCCGGCGTGGCTGCACGCCGCGCTCTCAGGACCCAGCATCTGTCCGGGCGGAACGGCCTCGAACCCCCAGACCTTCTTCATCTCCCCAAGCAAAGTGCACGCCGCGCGTGTGCTTCGCCAGGAAGGGCTGACGCTAAGCCAGAGATCTGCCGTTTCGGGTGATATCGAACGGAAGCGAAAGTGGCTGACCTGGGGACCAAACGACCGCGCCTCGAGAAACTGCGGAGGAACAAGGCGACCTGCCGCCAGTGGATTGTCAATGCGCTCGAAGCTCACCATTGTGGCGTGAAGAACGCGCGCGCACCACGCGCGGGCAGCCTCGAGGGCATCGCGAGCCATTCCTGTCGAGCGGGCCAGTGCCTCAAGACGCGCACCAACGGCGTGAGAAAGCGCGGCCGGACGAACATGGTCTGATACCTCGCGAGTCGCCTCGTACGCATCGCAGACCAGTGGCGTCAACATCGCTGCAAGAAACTGTTCAAAACGTACTTCCGTGCTCTCGTCAAAAAAAGGCACAACGTGCGCAAGCCTGCCAGCCGGGTCAAATTGAACCCAGACGATGTCGATCGTGTCCCCCGTCCCCAGAACATCCATCCCGGTCGGATCGACGTTCTCCACGGAGCGGCCACGGTCGTGGGCAAGTAGCGCTTCCCGAAGACGCGTGACGACGCGTGGAGGCGATGTGAGGTCGAGATGCAGGCCGAAGAGCCCCGTCAATGCACGGGCGTGCTCGGCAGGCAAAAGGCTTCGATCTTCGCGCGAGCGACGACCCGGGCGGTCAATACCGCGACCCTGCAGACGATCGTTGCTCCCGACTGTTTGGTCCATCATTTCCTCCGGGCGTAAGTAGGCGCTTCGCGCGGGCACGCGAGGGTTCGTCGAAGCCCTGACTCATTTACCCCTCGCAGGCCCACCCCTCCTTCCACTTCTCGCAATTGCCGTGTTGACAGTGGAGGGGACGCGCGTGCGAGCGGGGAAGTGAGTGCACCTTCTGGGGGGCCCCAGCTCCCCATTGTCGGGCGCTGTGGCAGGCTACGATCCGTCACGAGTCTGTACCGCGACCCGTGAATTCTTGTTTTCGCGAGAGCCCATGCGAACCATCCATCGTCTGATTGTTACCGCCCTGATCGCGCTCAGTGTGCCGCTTGCTCCGGCACTGGCACGTCACGCCCGCCACCCCGTTCGGCCGCACAGGCGGGCACACTCCCGCGCGCGACGACACGCCGTGTCGCACCGGCTCATCTCGCTCACGCCGCTCAGAGGACGGCTCATTCCGCGCTTCGCACTCTTCGAACTGGCGTTTCACCTTCCCAGGTATCACAACCCCTTTGATTCCCACGAGGTTCGCGCACGATGCTGGTTTCGCGATCCCGACGGGCGAGGGCACGTCGTCGACGGTTTCTATTATCAGGGTTATACCCGCACCCTCGAGAACGGGCGGGAGGTGCTCACGGCAAGTGGCGTTCCGCAGTGGCGGGTCCGCTTCACGCCAACCCTGGTGGGACGGTGGACGTGCAAGCTTTCAGTGGACGATCACGCAGGTCATCACCGGAGCGCGCCGTTGACCTTCCAGGTCGTTCCGGACCGGACGCAGCCTGGAAACGGCGCTCGTCGACAATCCCTGACTCCCCCGCCGATCGGCAACCTGCGAGGCTTTGTGCGCGTACGTGGAACCCACTTCGCCTTCGACGACGGTACGCAATATTTCCCAATCGGAGAAAACCTTGCCTGGGCGGGTCCCTCCGGGACCTACAGCTACGACGTCTGGATGCGCCGCCTTGCCCGCGATGGGGCCAACTGGGTGCGCGTCTGGTGCGGCTCGTCGCCCACATTCACCATTGAGAAACATCGCTTTGTATACAACCTTCGCGCCGCCTGGCGCCTTGACCACGTGCTGAGGACTGCCGAGCGCGACGGCATCCACGTGCAGATCTGCGCCGAGTCGTTCAATGCACTGCGAATCCGACCCGGTCCGGCGCTGTGGAAGATGAACCCGTGGAACAAGGCCTGCGGCGGCTTTCTGCAACGACCCGCCGATTTTTTCACCGACCTCCGCGCGAAAGAGCATTTCGCAGAGCGTCTGCGCTATCTCGTGGCCCGTTACGGATACAGTCCAGGTGTCTCGGCGTGGGAGCTGATGAATGAAGTCGATCTGACGGAGGGGTTCAACGTAAACGCCGTCAAGGCCTGGTGCGTGACGATGGCGCGCGTTCTGCACACGGCAGACCCGAACCATCACCCCGTCACCATCAGTTTTGGTACCCCCGAGGGGATACCCGAGATTGACCGCGTCGTTGATTTTGCGCAGATCCATCTCTACGGAGCCGCCGACATCTCCAGCGCGTTGGGGTTGCAGTGTAGAGAGCGCGTGAAGGAACTCGACAAGCCGGTGCTCGCCACTGAGGTCGGCGCTTCCGTGTACCGCCACCTGAACGAGTTGAACGATGGGAACCTGTGGGTACACGACGCCCTCTGGACTCCCCTGTTCAATGGAGGGGCCGGGGCGGGAATGCCCTGGTGGTGGGATAGCGTCATCGACATGCGACACCACTACGGCGAGTTCGCGCCAGTTTCCAGGTTCGCATCGGCGGTAGACTGGAACGCGCACACCTGGAATCCGGTCAGGGTCCTGACAGTTCGCTACCAGGTAGCGCCACCTCGGCTGCTGCGTGACGACGTGCTCGTGACTCCACCACAGGGAAGCTGGCAGCTGGCGCTTTTCAATCGGCCGGTTGCAGTCGTGATTCCGCGTGACGGGCAGATCGCCGACGATGACGTTCTCAGTAGACTTCTCCACGGGACGCAGGTGCCCAGCATCCATAATTCGCTGTCTTTTCTGGTCGACTATCCGGTGGATGGCCAGTTCATCATGCATATCATCGAGCCTCCCCCCCGCGGAGCACAGTTGCGCGTCACGTGCGACGGGACCGTAAAGGCCGGGCAGCGCTTCACCGGCTCGGAGGTCAAAGTTCCGATTTCGCTTTCGATTCCGGTAGAAGCTGGCGAGCACACGATTTCAGTTGAAAACTCAGGGACCGGAACCCTCAACGTTGACTACGAACTGCCCGGCTATCGAGAAATCGGGCCGGATCTGCGCGTTAGCGGTATGGGCGACGATCACTACGCGGTGATACGAGTCCAGAACCGAGACCACTCCTGGCTTCGCGGCGCACTTGGACTCATCGTGCGCCCGGTGCAGCCTTCCATCGTGGTGCTCGGTGGATTCCAGATCGGCGACTATGAAGTCGACGCCTGGAACACGCACACCGGTACTTCGATTCCCGGCCGGCAACGGTGCGTAGACGGTCACATCGAACTGCACGTCCCGTATCTCCACGACGACGTGGCCTATGTCGTCCGACGCCTTCGGGCACTCCCCTGCCCTCCTCCTCCGCCGCTTCCGCCCGCGCCCCGGGGGCCCGCCCCGTCCCCCGTCCCCGTCCCCTCACCGACTGCTCAAGTTCCAGGGGGGGCAACACACATCCGGAAATGAAGCAGGACACCGTTGTAGGCAGGTTCGTAGGACGGCACAATCACAGTATCGTCCTCCTGAGCGTGCGAGCCGAGCCAGTCTGCGACGCGATGATCCGGATCGCCGGTCCACGGGCTCAAGAGCAGCAGCCACACGGATGGATGACTACGAGTGAGGCGCGCAAGCGTCCCATCCTTGACCATGTCGGGTGAGGCTGGTTCGACGGTCACGTCTGGTGCGCGCAGGTAGTAGAGCACGGCGGGTTCGGCAAATCTTTGCTCCACCAGAACAAGGTCCCCTGGCTTCGTTCGCGCTTCAAGGGCTGACACCAACTGGCGCACGGGCTGCCGTTGCCAGGCGGGAACGAAATACCAGTCGTACAGACTGACACAGTTCGCGCCGAGCAACAACGCGAGCAGGATCGGTCCCAGACGCGGCCTCATCGTCACTGCCGCGAGCGCAAGGGCGGCAAAGGGGGCAAGATACATGAAGAAGCGGGGTTGGAAAGGCGTATGGCCTCCCAGAAGACCGGACAGCGCCAGTCCTCCCGTAGGAAGCGCCACCTCCAGCAACGCCAGGGAGCGCGCGGCGCACGGTTGCGGGCCCACAGGAGGGTCTGCGTTTCGGACCGGCCTCCAACGACCGAGCGTGTACACGCCACTGGCGAGCAGAAGCAGCGTTGCAAGCCCAAGCAGCGCGTACGCCGTTGGCGATGCTGTCTCTCGCAGGGGAAAGCTCGGTCCCCAGGTCGTCTCCACTGCAGTGGCCGCAAGCGAAGGCAGGATGCGAGAACGCGTGATTCCGCGCACGTCGCCGCGAGCCTGCCCGGTCGCAAGCTGGTGGGCAAGCACCGGCATCCAGGGCGCAAAGGCGAGGGCCACGCAGGTGATTGCCAGGAAGCGCGTGCGACGTGAAGCGCGGGTTCGCGGTGCGACCGTGAACGTCCAGAGCAGAAAAGCGACAACCGAGAAGAGCCCCAGGTACTGCGTATAGGCAGCGCCGATGGAAAGGATGACGAAGAGGACCCATCCAGGCCTCCAGTCGTCGAGCCACGCACGAACGCCGCTCCAGGCCGCGCCCAGTACCAGTGCACTTAGCAGGGGGTACATGCGGGCTTCCTGGGCGGCCCATATCGACGCCTGCGCCGTCGCGGCAAAAAGGATCGCCATCACGGCTCCATCCTGTGAGAGCAGGCGCGTTGCAAGGCATGCAAAGAAATACAATGCCACGCAGGAGCACACGGCGCACGGAAATCGCAGTACCCACTCCGCTGGTGGAGTGGCATTGGGTGCGACAAGCTTCATCCATTCCCGCAGGAGGAAGTAGAAGAGCGGGGGATGGGCATCCGCTGTCGCCACGACGTGAAGGATCGACCCCGCCTGCCAGCCCGGACTGCCTGCCGGAGGCGTCAGGTTCCACAGATCCCGAAGATGTCCGAAGGGGAGGCGCGCGACATCGTAGGAAAATGCTTCATCGCTCCAGAGGCTTGCGGAGCCAAGCCGAAAGAATCGAAGCGCGCACCCGACCACGAGCGCGGTCGGCACGAAAAAAGAAAGACGCGACGCCGGTCTGGTGCGAGGCGTCGCGTGGTTGCGCGTACACTGGCAAGCGTCCGAGGAATCGGTGGGGATGGAGAAGGCTACCTCGGGCTCGCCAGAAGGCGTGCAATGACCGGCTCAAGTGCGCGGATTCGCACCGCCGGCGGTGGATGGGTGGCCAGCAATTCCTGCATGAGGCTCGGGTTTGTACGATCCATGCGCTCGAACATCTGGAGCACCCGAATCATGGCACGCGGGTCGAACCCGGCGTGGTAGGCGTACCCGACGCCAATGCGGTCGGCTTCGAGTTCGAAACGCCGCCCGACTCCCCTGACCATCAGGATTGTCATCACGCGACTGGCCATGTTGTTTTTCAAGCGCTGTGGAAGAAAGCGGAGGTCGCGCTGAAGCGTGAGCATGGGAAGCAGGATCTTGAAAGCATGGCTCTTCACTGCGTGGGTGCACTCGTGGCCAAGCACACAGGCAAGCCCGTCATCGTCGATCCCGGTGTCGAGGAGACCGCGGAAGACGTAGATGAAACCACCCGGAAACGTCACGGCGTTGATGGCCGGGGTGTTGGCGATTTTGAACGTGAATGGAAGATCGGTACATCCGGTGGCAGCGACGATGCGGCGCGCAATACGCTGAACTCGGTCGTACTGAGGGCCAGAAGTGATGATGGGGTACTTCTGCTCAAATTGTGCCGAGGCCTGACGCCCGACGGCGATCTCGTCCTGGCGATTGATGTGCAGAATTCCCGCGCTGGCAGGTCGTGATGAAACGGTGGCCAGCACGAGCATCGACAACAGTATCGTGGAGAGAAGCGGTATTGATCTGCGCATGAGAAGAAGATTCTACAGCCCCAACGCCAGTGCCTTCCGTTGAACCCGTTTCTTGCCCGGCCTCCCGGGCTCGCGGAAAGCTGGCGCTGAGGCTTTCGATCAGATCGGGGGTTGCGACTCAATGAGCGCGCGTATCTGAGCCCGTTCTGCGACGATAGAGCATACCGGCACCCAGTGACGGCAGGAGCAGCCATGCGAAGGTCGGCTCGGGAAGCGCAAGAGACGACGATGCCGAGCCAACGGCAGCAAAGCCGGTGAAAGCGTTGCTGGTGCTGGAATAGACCCACGCCATTCCGTTCGCGATGCTGAAGCCGTACGTGGACCCTGAAACCCCGTTGAGCGTGGTCTCTCCGACGCGAACGCCGCTCGAATTCCAGGCGGACAGTATGTTGCCCGAGTAGTCGTAGGTGTAGAGGTACGTGCCATCCGTGGCGATCTCGTAGGTGTTGGTCTCACCCGAGAGTGTTCCAAATCCCTGCAGCGTCAGGGTGGTGGTCGCCGCGCCGCTCAAGTTGTAGAAGGAGACTGTCCCGGCGGTGCCGTTCAACACTGCATACTGATTCTGGTAGATGATGAGTCCGGACTGAGACGGGGGCGTGTTCGAGAGGGTCACGTATGAGCTGAAGACACCGGGAGAAGTCTGCCGGTAGACGACATTGCCGCTGAAGGTCTTGGCGTAGAGCGTGCTCCCGACCGTAAAGTCAGAGCGAAAATCCATGCCTGGGTTGAACGTGCCGACAGACACACCGGTCGCGGCATACTCCTGTTCTTCGACAGAGTTACTTGTTCCGCCATTCACGGCCCAGTAGTTTGTGCCGTCGAATGCCACAGTCATCGGCGTGTCGACCATGCCGTTGGCAAGCGTCATCGCGGCGTTGTACGAGGTATTCGCAAACACTCCGCTGGCAAATGCTGGCCGTGTGGTCGATGCGAGCCAGCAAGTCAGCAATAGAGCAAGAAGGACAGACTTCTTGCCAATCCTCTGTCGAGGACGCAAGACCTCTTTGTGCAACATGGGTTTTCGGTTGTCCCTTCCGTGGGTAGTCAGGCTACTCTGCAGGGGCTTTATATCATTTGTTTCACTTCGTGACAACCCGTCGTGTACAACCCCGGAACGGCGAGGCCTCAAAAGGCCACAAGCTCGTAGTGACGGTCCTCGGCGTGGTTGGCCTCTGGCCAGAAAAAAGTAAACAAGAGCCTTGAACCGGACGAGAGTGCTGGCAGGTCGGCAGTCCACAGGCCAGCGGGGGAGCGATGGGTCTCGCAGCGCTCGTCGAGGTACACGCTGTCTACGCTCCAGTGGATGTGTGCCCGCACCAGGCTTTCAATACGAATGGGAAGCCCGGCGCGTACTCTGGTGGCCCTGTGATTGAAACGCCAGAGCGCGTGTCCGGGCGGCGTTTGGAGGCGCAGGTAGCGTTCGACGGTTTGCGGAGGCGTATCGAAGACGCGCCCTTCATAGAGCGAACGGCGCACCTTGATGTACTCGGCGTGAGCCCACGAGAGAGGCCGGGCAGAGCCTGTGGCGCCGAAGAAATGAAGGGCTGCCGATGCGACGTCGTCGGCGTCCCACACCTGTTCCGGAACCAGTCCACCGGGTCGCGCAACCGCCTCCATGACCGCCATCAACTGTTCCGCGGTGCGCAGGTGACCCGCGGCAAGTTCGTAGTGCGCGCGCTCACCGCACAACAGCGGCCACGCTCTCCCGATACCGGTACCGTCAAAACTTGAACCGTCGTCGTGCTCACCATATCGGTCGTCGGTAGAGCGATGCCAGCAA
>JAJXVI010000044.1 GCA_021782195.1 bacterium
ACGGAACGCGGAGAGGTTACGGCGGGCACAATCGCCCCGGTCGTCAGCAGTATCCAGAGTTTTCGCGACCAGTAGCTCGACGCTTCGGTACGATCCCAGACCGGCACGGTGGGAGGAACCAACGCCACATCAAATATGTACAGCCAGGTCAGCACCCTTTTTAACGGCTCGAGCAGCAACAGCGTCTCTCAACAGCTCGATACCTTTCTCAACGACGTCAACAGTCTCACCACGACGCCGCAGGATCTGGGATTGAGAACCACCGTCCTGGCCGATGCAAAGACCCTCGCGAGCACCTTCAACCAGGGGTCGACGGGCGTTTCCAACATCCGAAGCCAGGTCGCCCAGGACGCGGGTTCAACTGTAAGCCAGGTCAACCAGCTCCTCTCGCAACTTGCGTCCACGAACGTCTCGCTTGACCAGACGCAGATGCCAGCGGCACAGAACCAGGACCGACAGGCTGCCATCCTCAACCAGCTCTCCTCGCTCATCAATGTACAGGTGATCAATGGCAATGGTGGCGTCCTCACGGTGTACCAGGGAGGTACGCCAATTGTATACGGAACCACCGCCCGTACCCTGTCGCTGACCACCGACACCCAGGGCAACCAGGTGCTCACGACCGACAACGGGCGCACGCTTACGTCCCCCGGAGGCCAGATGGGGGCACAACTCGACGCGCTCAATACCGTGCTCCCCGCCCTTTCGCAGAACCTCAACACTGTTGCGTCGCAGGTGATGGGCGCCACCAACCAGATTGTCACAAACAGTTACGACCTGTACGGTCAGCCTGGTGCCCCCCTGTTTTCCGGCATCGGAGCCGGCGACATGAGCGTGGCCATCAGCGACCCGAGTGCGCTGGCGCTCGCCACTGCGTCGCTCACGAGCACAACCGGGGTCAACGCAAACGGTTCCACTGTCGATAGCAGCGCGACACTGGCAAGTCAGAGCGGTACCTTCGCAACCTCGCCGTCCGGCTCCGGGGTGGTCAACGTCAACGGCACGAACATCACGTGGAGTTCCACGCAAAGTCTGGACTCGGTGCTGTCCTCCTTTTCAGCGGCCGGCGTCAATGCAACGTTCGATCCCAACACCCAGACCATCACACTGGCACGCAATCCCTCCATTGGCACAGGCGCAGGTATCACCGTCACCGACGTTTCCGGCAACTTCACGGCGTTCACAAATCTGGGCGCAGCGACCCTCAACAATGGGGTTCCCGGCGACGGCGGAGGCGCCACTGCACTTGCAGGTCTCTCAAGTACCGTCGTTGTGGGTACGCCACCCACGCAGTCGCTGCCGCAGAGCGTGTCCGGCTTCATGTCTAGCGTCGCTCAAAGCGCTTCCCAGGCACAGAACGATCAAACCACAGCGCAATCGCTCCTGACGTCGCTCCAGCAGCAGCAGGACAGCCAGGAAGGCGTCAATCAGGACGAAGAAGCGGCCAACATGATGTCATACCAGCAGACCTACGAAGCGGCCGTGGAACTTGCGCACGTGCAGGACCAGATGCTCAACACGCTCATCAACAATACGCTGGCGGGTTGAGAGGAGAAAGAGAATGCGCATCACACAGGCGAACCTGCTCCTCTTCAACACCCAGAACCTCCAGCAACAGCAACAGCGACTGGTCACTTTGCAGGAACAGGCTGCAAGTGGAAGTGCACTGCTCGACCCCACCGCGGATCCGTCGGCCTACAGCCAGTCGCTTACACTCCAGCACGCCCAGTCTGCGGCCACCAGCCTCGACAAAACCTCTCAGCAGGTACAGGAGATGATGGGGACATACGACAACGTGCTGGGTCAGGTCGAACAGAATCTGGCGTCCGCCAAGTCTCTTGCGCTCGAAGCCACCTCCCCTTCCATGGATTCACAGACCCGGCAGGCGCTCCAGAACCAGGTCAACGACCTTCTCAACCAGACTGTGTCGCTCGCAAACTACAGCGACAGCGGACGCTATATCTTCGGGGGATCAAAGAACGGACAGCCGCCGTACACATCAGTCAGCGGAACCAACGGTGTCACGAGTGTGACCTTCACGGGAGACCAGAGGACTCAGAGTGCCGTGTTCGACAACGGCGTGACCGTGGCGTCAACCGTTTCGGGCACCGACGTCTTTGGAAACCCGCCGGACAACGCCAGCAGTGCCATTGGAGCCTTGATTTCCCTGCGCGACGGCCTGGCAAATGGTGACCAGACCTCGATCAGCAACTCCGCCAATGCACTTGACAACGCCTCCAACCAGGTCCTTGCGGTTCGCGCGGAAGTTGGCGTGCGCACACAGCATCTGCAGTCCCTCGACACCTTTCGCCAGCAGGTAGAGGCGCAACTTACCAAGAGTCAGGCCAGTGTTTCTGACACGAACCTGCCGGCGACGGCCACGCAGCTTGCCAGCCAGCAACTGGCATACGAAGCCGCGATCAATGTGACCTACCAGATGAACCAGCAGATGTCGCTCCTGACGCAGATGTCCAAAGGCTGAGCCCCACCGCATTTCACCCGGCGCATTGAGGGAATCGCACACAGTCCGGCGTCGGATGCCAGAAGGCTCGGTTCCTCAGGAATTCGCGGTGAGGCCGCAAGCGCGACGACGACGAAACATCGCCCCACCCCAGACCAGCAGGAGAACCAGCCACGAAACAGCGGAAACCGACTCGGCTACAAGCAGGAAGCGCGGCCGATAGACCAGTCGAAACCGCTGACGCCCCTTCTCCAGGGGAATACCGCGAAGAATGTAGTCCGCCGGCATGACCTGATACCGGCTCTGGGCGCTTCCCGCAAGCGGTTCCGCGACCCAGTCCCGTGCATAGGCATCGGTGACAACGAGAAGCGCAGGACGATCAAGTACCCCCTCGATCGTCATCGAGTCCGAGTCTTCCGACACCACCCGCATCGTACCCCGCACACCTTCGACCGGAGCCGGTACCGGTTGTGATTCGAGAATGACCTCGTGTCGAGGGTCGAACCCTTTCTGGGAAAGGGCAGCGAGAATTGCCGGCTCACCGTGCATGACCGTACAGTGACCGACAAGCATCAGGCGCGGACACGCGCCATGCAGGTCGAAGCTACGCATGCCGTCCTGGCCCGCGTAGTATACCCTGTCAAGGCGCAGCATCTGAACGTACAACGGGTGAACGCCCCTGAAGGCAAGAAAATCACGGTCGTAGACGTGAAGAGGGAGCTGCTGGGTGTAACGGATGAAGTCAAGATAGCGGGCAAGAGGGTCCGGATCGAGTCCCCAGACATTCCGAGCTCCAGTCAGAAGCCCCCCATTCGGGTCGCTGAGCCATTCAAGAATTCGATCACCGGGTCGGCGACTGTGGAATCGATTGACCGAGGCCTGATAACGCGCCATTGAAAACGTTGCGCACAGGCTGCCTGAAAAATTAAACACCTCGAGGATCGCCATCACGGGAAGCACATACAAAACGGCCCGGTGACGTCTGGCAAGCATAAGCACGCAGGCAACAAGGGCGAAAATTGCCGCCGCAACCAGCAACGAAGAGACAGCAAGTGCCCTCGCCTTCTGACTCCCAACAAGAGGGCCGGGCAGCCATACCGGGCCGCCGAGCAAGGTTTGCAGAAGACCCAGTGCGAGCGGTTGACGGGTAAACACAGCGTGAACGCCCCAGGCTCCCCCGGCAAATGCAAGCGCGACCAGGAACAGGCTGCCAGTGGTTCGACGCCCCACAGGATGACGATGCCCGAGATCGTCAAGACCGAGTTCGGCCAGTCGGTTCAAGAACAACGTCATGTAGAATACAAACTTGGACGGCCCGCGCAAGAGGCTGAAACCAGGAAGAGGACAGAGAAACCGGTAAAGAGGGGTCGCCTTGCCGAGCGCCGCCACCAGGAGCGCCACCACCATCCACAGCGCGACCCGTGCGCCGGGGGTCCGCACACGGAAGGCTCCAAGAAAGGCGAGAACCACGGCTGTCACGCTGACGAACATGCAGCATTCCCAGAAATAGAAGCGAGACGTATACCAGTAGGGCACATTGACCATATCGCCAAACAAACGCGGAGCAAAGAGCGTCAACAACTCCACGGGTGGCAGCGATGCGTCGACCACCATCTTGTAACCGGACATCGAGACCCGCGCACCTTCACGCGCCGCCTCGAGCCCGGGAATAATCTGTCCGGCGGCAAGCAAAGCCCCGAAAATGTAGACCAGGACAAGCATTCCCAGACCGCGCCAGGAAGCCCCGGATATCCAGAGACGAAGAGACGCGTAGGCAAACACGACCAGCGCTCCGTCGAGCGCGTACTGAGGATGTCCGGCAAGCAGCTGCATTCCCAGGGCAAAACTTCCGAGCACGAGTCCCCGCCGCTCGCCAAGAAGGCATCGGTCAGCCGCAAGCAACAGCAATGGAGTCCACGCAATGGTCAGGATGGTTGGCAGATGCCCCGCGTAGAGATGGCCGAAAACGCTTCCACCAAACATCGTCAGAACTGCGCCCATCGTGGCCGGCACGACGCGGCGGCCGTCGGCGCGGCTCCAGAGGAAAGTGAAAACGCCAAGCAGCAGGATGTGACTCACGAAACTGAGATTGATTGCCATCCCCAGCGGCAGAACCAGAAAAATGAGGTTCGGCGGATAGAACATCGCCGACTCAAAATTGGCGAGAAACGGCATCCCGCCGTAGATCTGCGGACACCAGGCAGGCCAGTGACCGTGAAGGATTTCGCGCGTAGCGAAAGCCCGATACGGCAGAAAGATGTGCCAGGTATCGGTGCGGGGGGCCGAGAGCACGCGGCCGGGGTTGGACAGTACCCCACAAAACATGAGCAACGTGCACGCCAGCAGCACGGTCAAACCCCACAGGTCAGCACGACGTGCATCCGCCTCGGCGTCAGGGGGACGCAACCACTTCGCAGCAGCGAAAAAAAGCGCTTTGAATCGAGCAGACACTGACGGTCGGTCAGGAATCCTCAAGATGATACGGACGGTTCACCCACCGCCAGAAACTGAAGCTGAGTGCCATGACCATCATGGCCCAGTAGTCGAAGAACTCTTGATGAATCCCCTCTTCGAAATCGAGGGAGGCCTTCAACACGATCTGGCCGCGCGACTCCCCCTTTGGATGAACAAAGAATGCGTTCACCATGAGGGAACGAGCCGCGCTGTTCCATTCGTTGCAATCGAGGATGGCCCGTCCCCATTCGTCCCGTGGAATCTTTCGAGCACTGATCGATTGAAGGTTCAACACGTCCTTCGCCAGGAACACGAACCAGAACTCGATGTCGCTCTGAGCCTCCTCGTCGTAGCGGAAGGCGATGCGATAGTCCCCGTCACTGTCTACCATATAGCGCAGGGAATGTGAATGCAGGAAGTTCTCGATGATACTTCGATCAAACTCGACGACCGACGACATGGCCTCCTCCTCCTGTTCCTTGCAGATTCTCAACCCCCGGACAGGGCTCGAACGTCAATCGCACGTGTCTTCCTCCAGAAGTTCCTCGATCTGTCGTAGAATCTCCCGCTCATCGTCGTCGAGTGCGCGCCGTGGAGGGCCGGCGTCAGGTGTACGCGCGGTATTCAACAACTGCTTCACGTCGTCGACTTCGGACCTTCTGAAAGGACCCTCCCTCGACTGCACCCGCAGGTCGAGCAGGTGATCAATCTGCCGCACCACATCAGCGTCGTTTCGGGAAGGGGCAACCAGAGACTCGTCTCGCGTCGAGGGGTCACCGTCACTTCCACGAAAGGTCGCGCCGGGCCTGGAACGCAGTCTGGGCGAGTCGACAACGTCGGCGACACCGCACCCAGGCAAACTCCCGGACCCTGCAGTCCGGCGAGGAAGGTCCGGCTGCAGGCCGATCGCCGCACCACGACAGACGACAAGGTCAGGCTCGTCGAGCGTCGCAAAGACAAGACCCGTCGCGGCCTCCACGAGCGGGCGAACAAACGGCAGACAGACGACTCCCCCGACCATCAACCCGCTTACGGCGGTCGCTCCCGACAGGTTGCGGACCTCATCGAGCACGCGTGCGCATGACTCTACGACGAGGTCGAGTTGTGAACTGATGATCTGTTTGAATCGGGCGCTGGTCAGGGAGTACGGGCGTGACTCGGAAAAGGGAACGACGGCTTCGACCCGTTCCGACGCCCCCACTTCGCGAGTCAGTCTTCGACAGAACTGCCGAAACGCCAGGGCAACAGCCTGGTTGGTCTCGTCTCGCGGCGAACTGGTCAGGCGTGAAAAAAGTTCCGGCGACGTGGTGGATAGAAACTCGAGACAGTCTTCCTCCACAACGGTTTCAAAGCGCCCACCGCCGACGTCCGGCAGGACTCGCGGTTCACCAACGAGCAGGTAGTCCTCTCGGAGACGGGCCACCACGGCAACCCTGAGTGCTTCCGCTGCCACGTCGCAGACGACCAGATGCCGATCCGCGCTTTCCGAAGCCGCACCGACCGCCCGACGATAGACCGCCGCGGCAACGGGTTCCGCCAGTGTCTCGGCCGTTCGAAATCCGGCCGACCTGACGAGGTTCTCCAAAAACAACCGGTGGCCCGTGGAAGCTCGCGCGGGCACAGCGACGATGGCGGCCGCGAACTCGCGCCCCTCGGCCTTCTCGACCTGCGACTTCATGAATCGGATCATCTGAAGCGTCAGGTCCTCGGCGGAGTACGACCGCTCGCGCATTGCGTAGAGCTTTCCCTGGCCAAGGGCCGTGGTGAAGCCACTGCAGAAACCGGAGTAGCCCTCCAGACACAGACAGTCCGCCACGGTTCCAAAAGCGAGGCTACCGTCATCGCACAGGCAGGCAGACGTGGGAAACGTATAGACCACAGGCCTGTCGCGCAGTGGATATGACACGATCTCGCAATCACTCACCGCAACTCGACAGAACGTACTCCCGAGGTCGATTCCCAGCCTCACTGACGCAGGTACCTCCAGGCTACAGGAAAATGCACGGCCTCTTTGTGAGGCTTGTGAAACTCACCAACGGTACGCGGTCGAGAACCAGCGAGGAGCAGTGGACATCACGCAAATCCGAAACCCTCGAACAAGAAGGCGCACAGGCGTCATCACGCCACGCACATATCACCAGGTTCGTGGCACAATACGCCCCTCAGTGGAACCCTCGCAGGTCCTCGTTCCACACCGCCCAGAGTTGCTCCTCCGCGCCCGTCCGCGCCGTGTCTCACGAGCACGGTCAGGTCGATATGACGGCCCTCCGCCCCCCCCGCAACGAACCCAGTCGAACTTGCGAAAATCCAACACAGCAAGCGTTCAGCAAGGCAGGCTCATCCACCAGAGGAAATCTGTCAACCGAACCTGCGCCCTGGGCAAACGTGCTGGGAGGGGTTGCTGATCAATCTCCAGGGCAACCCGACTCCGGTGACGTTGCCAGACGGGGGCTCACGGGTTGACTACGGTGATGGGCAGAGCAACCAACAGCAGTCGGTCGGGCAGTTCAACGTGCCCACTTACGGTTGGCAGACGGACCAGATCGGATTCAGAAAATGCCGAGCTCCAACCGGGCCGCCTCCGTCATCATGGATGGATTCCACGGGGGCTCCGTAACCATCTCCACCACGGAGTCCTCCACACCGGGCAGGGCCATCACGCGTGACTCGGCATCAGCCTTCAGAATGTCTCCCATTCCGCATCCAGGAGCGGTCAGGGTCATGGTCACTTCCACCTTCCACCGTCCGGAAGGCGCATGTTCGCATTTGACCCCATATACCAGCCCAAGATCGACCACGCTGGCCGGAATTTCCGGGTCGAAGACCGTTCGCAATTCCTCCCATACTCTGGCTTCAAGCTCCTCTGCGGTCGTCTGTGCCTGGGCCGGCACCTGCTCCGGGGTGGATTCCATCGGTTCCTTCCCCAACGCATCTGCGTCGCTGCCATCAATGCGCGCGAGATACCCATAATCGGTGCTTACGGTGTAGGTCCCCCCCAGCGCCTGGGTGATCGTAACCTGGGAGCCGGAAGCAATGACGATGCGATCTCCAAAAGGAATCTGTACGGCCGGTACGTCACGCGTGACCGTAACTTCTTCGAAACCACGCATCAGCCCAGTTGCTCCTCATCGTTTTCTGTGGACACCACACCGTCATGCCAGTTCAACGCCGCGTCGAGCGTATGCCACGCCAGCGTGGCACACTTGACGCGAGCCGGAAACTCGCCGACTCCCGAAAACACAGCCAGTTTTCCCAGTTCGTCCGGGTCGACCTCGCCGTCCCCTGTGACCATGCCGCGAAAGAGCGCGGAGAGCTCGTGGGCCGCCTCCGTCGTCTGCCCGGAGACGGCGGTCGTCATGAGCGATGCGCTCGCCTTCGAGATGGCACACCCGGATCCCTGAAATCCAATGTCCGTGATGCGATCCCCGTCCATGGAAACAAAGACCGTCAGGCGGTCACCGCAGAGTGGATTATGGCCGAGTGCGTGCGTGGAGGCATTTGCAATCTCCTTGAAGTTCCGCGGTCGCAGGTTGTGATCGAGAATGACCTGCTGATAGAGTTCATTGATTTCCGACATCAGGAAAGACCTCCAGCACCTTGTGCAATGCCTGCCCAAGCGCATCGATCTCGGCGCGAGTATTGTAGAACGCCAGCGATGCACGCGCAGTGGCAGGAATGCCCAGGCGGTCCATGACGGGCTGGGCACAGTGGTGGCCGGTGCGAATTGCAATCCCCTCAAAGTCGAGAATGGTTCCGACGTCGTGCGGGTGCACACCATCAACCGTAAATGACAACACGGACGCCTCGTGGGCGGCAAGGCGTCGCACGCACACCCGAAGAATCGCGTCAAACACGCGGCGCCCGTAATCGAGAAGCTCCTGCTCGTAGCGGGCAATGGTCTCCACGCCCACGGCCGAAACGTAGTCAATTGCGGCTCCGAGACCGATACCTCCTGCAATATTCGGCGTTCCGGCTTCAAAACGATATGGCAGGGCATTGTACGTGGTCTTCTCGAACGTCACCGACGCAATCATGTCGCCTCCCCCCTGATAAGGAGGCATCTTTGACAACAGTCGCACCTTGCCGTAGAGAACACCCACCCCGGTCGGGCCGTAAAGCTTGTGGCCGGAAAATACCAGAAAATCAGCGTCAAGAGCCTGCACATCGATCGCCACGTGCTGCACCGACTGACACGCGTCCACGAGAACCGGAATCCCGCGAGCGTGCGCCAGTTCGATCATCTTCGAGATTGGATTGACGGTTCCCAGTGCGTTCGAGACGTGGGTGACAGCAACGATGCGAGTCCGGTCGCCCAGCAATTGTTCGTACGCGTCGAGTTGCAGTTCACCGTCATCGGTCATGGGGACCACACGAAGGTTCGCCCCCTTCTCCTCGCACAGCATCTGCCACGGCACAATGTTTGAGTGATGCTCCATGGCCGTCACCAGCACCTCGTCGCCGGCCTGCACGTTGCGCCGGCCATACGAGCTCGCAACGAGGTTGATTGCCTCCGTTCCCCCGCGCACAAAGATGACCTCTCGCACGTCCGCCGCATTGATGAAACGGGCGATCTTCTTGCGCGCATTCTCGTAGGCTTCGGTTTCCTGCATGCTCAGCTGATGAACCCCGCGGTGAATGTTGGAATTGAGTTCGGCGTAGTAGTGCTCGAGCGTCTCCATGACCACACGCGGCTTCTGAGTGGTCGCAGCATTGTCGAGGTACACGAGCGGACGCCCGTGCACGGTGCGCGACA
>JAJXVI010000045.1 GCA_021782195.1 bacterium
GCGACTGAGGGCCCACGCCGTAGAGGCCAACCTCAGAGGGTGACGACCTTGTGCACTTCAAACCTTCCGTCGATGAGATGCAGTTCCATTGGCGCACCGTGAAATACCGCCTCGTCGACCTGACGGGCACGGTCCGTGAGAAAAGACAGCATGGAAGGGTCATTCCAGGCGCCCGCGCGCATGACAATCGATAGAATTCGCCGGTCTTGAGGCTTCGTCAACGTCGTCGTCACGGCTTTCGCACCGGGAAACACACTGGCAAGCACGCCGCTGGTCTGTCTCGCCTCGTCATCGGTGATCGCCGGTGAGTAGTAGAGGTCGCAGTGGTCGCCGTACACCTGTTTGCGAGTCAGTTCGATGGCAAGCGACTTCTTCACGGTGAAATCGCGGTCACACATCTGCACGGTCGTGGGAGAATCGTGGTAGACATCCGTCGCAATGTCGATTCCCACAAGATTGAAGCTCTCACAGGTCGGCACGCTATCCCAGACACCGCTCTTGACCACAAAGCCAACAACGTAGGCCTCGCCGTGTCGGGTCACGCGCACCGCAACCTTCCGCTCCCCAAAGTACTGGGTCCTCTGCAGGAACTGGCCCAGGGCAACCGCATCGGCGCGGGTGGCGCCCTTCGCGTAATAGACCTCCCCCTGGCCAAATGTCACCTTCGGCCCGAAGCGGTGCGAGTAGTAGTAACCGGCACCGACCATCCCGAGAATCACGATGAGCTTGAGCAGTCTCAGCCTGTTCATAGGAGCGTCCCCTCTCTCCAACACGGTTTGCGGTTCTGCACGCGCGGGATGGGGCTACATCGGGGCATCTGCACGTGCGGACTTCCCACAGTCCCCTGTATCGCCTGTCTCGACAGCCCCCGACGCCACTGTCGAGCGCAGGACTCGCTCGACGGTGGCGAGCATCAACCTCGCTCGACAGTGGCGAGCATCAACCTCGCTCGACGGTGTCGAGCATCAACCTCGCTCGACGGTGTCGAGCATCAACGATAAATGTGAAGCAGCTGAACCTGGAAGATCAGCGTGGCGCCGGGAGGAATCACGTTTCCGGCACCACGGTCTCCATATGCCAGAGAAGCTGGAATGGTCAGGAGGCGAGTTCCGCCCACGTGCATCGTCGACACGCCCTCTTCCCAGCCCTTGATGACCTGCTGCCGGCCCAGGATGAAACTGAACGGCTGACGACCAGGGTTGAGCGACGAGTCAAACTTGCGGCCGTTGGTCAGCCACCCCGTGTAGTTCACGACAACGGTGTCTCCCGACTTCGGGCACGGGCCTTTGCCGACCTTGATGTCCTGATAGACGAGACCGCCGGCCATCGTGTGTTTCGCCGCCTTGACGTGCGGAGGATGCACATTGTTGGCAAACGCTGGCATGGATTGGAGCATGAGCCCCGCCACCAGGGCAAGGCTCAGCAGGGACCAGAGAAGTACGCGGCTGCGACGCATCGCAAGCTCCCTTCCTTTTGACGAACTTCGCCGCCCGGCATCTGCGCGTCTCCGACCACGTCGACGACCCTCACAGCGAATTGACATCAGGTATGATGCGCACACCCCGGAAGAGCCCAGGCAGCCTCTTCCTGCTTTCTTGCAAACCTTCTGGCCTCCTGCTCAACGCGATGGGCGAGGGAGCACCGTCGTCCTCGTGAGCCCTGGCGCCTGGCTGCGTCGCGAACGTCCCCGTGCAAACGTCGGGGGGCGCACGCGGTAGAGCGTCAGCATTGTCCCTTCCGCACCCTTCGAGAGCAGGCCCGTATCCCAGACGAGATCGAGCGGAAGCGCGTCCCAGGCAGCGGGTTCGTCCCCGTTCACGGCCAGCACGAACAGCGGGCGCGTCGCAGCCTCGCGCGCGATGGCGTCCGCGCGTACCTGCCAGGAAGGGCCGGCATAACTGGTGTGCACGCCCAGTCCCTCACGCAAGGTGATCGCCAGGCTATCGTCGCTGACCAGCAACAGCCCTCCCTTCGGCACGCGACGCGCCACCTCGTGCAGCGCGTCCCAGAGCTGGCGATCGGGATTGGGGGCACGATAGAACGTGGCCGCCCCGTTCGTCGAAACCGCCGCCAGCACGACGATGGCCGTCACGAGTGCCCAGCCCGTCACAGCTCCCACCGTGCGAAGCATCCACTCCAGGCCACACGCCCCCATGATGATGAGCGGAAGCGTGACCGTGATCGAAAAGCGCCAGGTATCAATCGAGTGAACCGCGTCAAAATCGCCAAACGGCCAGGGCGAAAGAGCCGCTACGAGCAGTGCGACCCAGCCCAGGCAGAGCACCAGCCATGACATGCGTCGCTCGCGCCCCAGGGCCCACGCCCCGAGAAACGCCAGGACGGTGATCCAGCGCGGCAACACGTGGCCGTCCACAAAAAACACTGCGTTGTCGTACAGGTTGGCCAGCGTGTTGGCCACGCGAGACGAAAAGCCAGGACGCGGAATGGCGGAGAAGTGCGCGCTCGCGTGAACCCCCTGCGCGCCACAGAGCATGACCGCGACGTCCGTTCCCGAGAAAAGGACGAACAGGGCCGCACCCACAGCGACAAAGCGCCAGGAACGACGATCCAGCCAGTGTGGAAGAGGAAACGAACGCTGCCCGTACAGGGCGGAAAGTTCTTCGCGTCCGACAAAAGCGGTTCCAAGAAGCAACGGCAGGTACAGGAAATTCTCGGGACGGAAGTGCATCGCCCACGCCCCCGCGAGCAAAGCGAGCACCGCTCCCACCGGCCCCGCGTTGGAACGTTGCGCGCGCGCCGCCCACAGCGCGAGTATCACGAACAACGTGCTGGCGCCCTCCGAGGCACCGCCCTGCGACAGACGCACGAATGCGGGCAGGACGGCCAGCGCCAGGCCGCCAAACAGCGCGCCGCAAAAGCGCGCCGTGGTTTCTGGGACGGGACCGAACGCGCGCGGAGGGTCCTCCTCCGGCCCGATCAGCAGCGAGGACTCCGTGCGCCCGCGGTCGCCTGTGGCGCGCACCGCCACGCGCGGTGAGGACGGCGGACGAGCCAGAAGGTCGCGCGAAGCGCCGACGACGAGCGTGGAGCTGTCCCCGGTGGAGGGGGAGCCGTCCCCGCCAGCGTCCCCACCAGCGTCCCCGCCAGCGTCCCCACCAGCGTCCCCGCCAGCGTCCCCACCAGCGTCCCCGCCAGCGTCCCCGCCAGCGTCCCCGCCAGCGCGCCTCCCCTCCCCTGCCGCGTCGTCCGCAGCAAGCAGTCCGTACAGCGCAAGGCAGGCAAGCACACCGACAACGCGTTCGAGGACCACGTCGTTGCGCCAGCCGTTGACGCTCCGCACTCCGCACAGGCGCGCACCTCTTCGGGCCAGCGCCGCAAGCCACGGCCATCCCTGCGGATACGGGGGACGAAACTCGTCGCCGGTGCCCTGCGCAGGGGGCACACCGCGCGGCATCCACGGGGTCGCGGTACCGTCGGTCGCGATATGGCGCGCCGTCGCCGCATACCAGAACTCGTCGAAAACCACCTGAGGCGACACGGGAAGCGTGAATCGCATCGCGCTCGCGACCCCTGCGACCAGGATCGCCCCCGCGACCCACGCGCGAAAGGACAGTCGCGAGCCGCGAACACGTCCGGCAAGCGCGTCAAGGCGGTCGATCTCCCGCCGGCGCAACCAGAGCACCGCGATCAGGCAGACAAGATGAGCAAAGAGGATGAGCACGTACCCACCGTGCGCAAAAAAGTAACCGAGTTCACCCACGAAGCGCGGCGTCTCCCGTCCGACGCGTGCGGTGCGCCGTCACAGGCCCATCATGGCGAGCTTCATGCCGGCGCGTGCCTTGCGCACCAGTTCGCCAACCGAACCGATGTTGCCGACCGAGCGCAGCAGGTAGGCCGGGCGGAGGTGGGTGCGGCGGATACAGAAAGCGACCAGCTCATCGAGTTCTTCACGCGTGAAGCGTTCGGTCCAGTAGGGGACCTGGAACTCGTTTGTGGGATTGCGGGCGAAGTCGCGCCAGGTATCGTCGGTGATGAGCCCCTGCCGAACCGCCATGCGATGCAACTGCGTGTTCGGCAACGGCATGGTGACGGAGAAATGCAGGTAGTCGAGGCGCAGCGACTCGGCAAAGCGCACCGTCTCCATGATTTCCTCGCGCGTCTCGCCAGGCGCGCCAATCATGAAGTCGGCGTAGGTTGAGAGGCCGGCCGCGCGCGTATGGCGTACGGCGTCGCGCGCCTGCTCGAGCGTGGTCCCTTTATTGAGGATGTCCATCACGCGCTGGGTTCCCGCTTCGATGCCATACTGCACGCGACCGCAGCCGGCCCTTCGCATATGCTGCAGCAGGTCGGCGTCGACGCAGTCCACGCGGGCACGCACGTCCCAGACGACGTCAAGGCGCGCCGAGATGAGTTCGTCGCAGATGGCGCGGATGCGGTCCTTGTTGATGGTGAAGGTCTCGTCAAAAAACAGAAACTCGCGGATCCCGAGTTCGGTGCACGCGCGCATCTCGCCCACCACCTGGGATGGCGTGCGCTCTCGATACTTCTTTCCGCCCGCCGTGTAACAGAAAGAGCAGGCATACGGACAACCTCGGGAACTCACCATGATGGTGGTCGGCGGCCGCTTGCTCACCACCGTGGAATACTTTGCGTAGGGCCCCAGGTCGCGGCGGGGCACCGGAAGGGTATCGAGGTCTCCAACAAAGTAGCGGTGCTTCGGCACCGTCGAGGCCTTGTCAAGCACCGCGGGCAGGTCTTCGGTGCAACTGCCACCCACGGGCGTGCCGTCCTCGTTACGCCATGCAGCCCCGCGCACGCGGCCGCATTCCTCGAGGCGGTCGAGCAGAAGCCCCAGCGGAATCTCGCCTTCTCCCATGATCACGTAGTCGATGGATGGCAGGTCAACCGATTCGCGCGGAAACAGCGCGGTGTGAGGGCCTCCGAGAATCACGGGAATGGACGGGTCGATCTTCTTCACGAGGCGGGCGGATTCGACGGCGTCGACCAGCGTGAAGGTCATTGCACCGATACCGACCGCGTCCGGCGCGGTACGGCGAATGTAGCGCTCAACCTCGGCAAAATCCATGCGCTCGACGTAGGCGTCGAGGATGTCGACCTCGTGACGCGTGCGCTCAAACAGCCAGGTGGCGAGGTAGAGCAGCCCCAGCGACGGAAGAAAGCCAAGCCCTTCCTGAATGGTCTTCATGTAGGTGGGGGAAACGATCTGTTCCTGTGGAGGAAAGAGCAGCAGTATCTTCATCGGGCCCTCACGTTTCTGGCGTGGCTTGCGGGGGAAGCGGCGCCTTCCACCTTCCACAGGGAACATGTCCAGTGATCGCGCGTGCTCGACGACCCGGCCACCGGACGCAAGCGAAAAAATCTGCGCAGCATCGCCATGTCACGTTCATTCTGGACGGTGCCCGTGCTCAGATGATAGAGAAAGAGACTCTTCTTTTCAAGCACCCAGGATGCCACGTTGGATACAATCTGCGGGGTGCGCCCGTCATTGCGGAGCGGCGGAAACAGGTAGGGGATGTGGCCGGTGGTCATCGCAAGAAGGTAGACGAAGGGAGGGTTACCGGGTCTCACCGTGGTGCCCGAGTCGCAGACGAGCAGCAGCGAGTTGCGCGGAAGGTCGGCACGCATGGAACAGAGCGCTTCCCACTGGCGCATCCAGACCGTGCGATAGGTGACAAACGAACGAAACGACAGGGGCACGAGGCAGGTGACGACAACGAGTCCAGCGGCGAGCAGGCGCGAGCCACAGGCGCGAGTCACGAGATAGTCAGCGCCAAGCGCCGCGCACACGAGCACGCCAAGCGCGGGCTGCAGGGCATTGCGCCACGAGTCGAGCGTATGATGGAGCGCGAAGTCGCATGAAGGGTTTGCGGTGTAGAAGGCGACCAGCAGCACCGTCCACGCAATCCAGAAGCGCGTTGTGCGACGGCGAGCCTCTCCAACCGCCCCCACCAGTGCGAGGAGCGTCAGAAACAGCGGGTGGATGCGGTTCTCCACCCAGTATCTGAGGTTTCCGTGCACATTCTGGAGGATCTGGGCGTGGGTGGCCGCTGGAGACTGATAGAAAAAGTAGAAGTGCGTGACGACCCCGTAGTAGTCGGCAAGAAGGGCAGGCACCGAGAAGAGGGCCGCCACCCCGAGCGCCAGGGCGCCGGCGCGCACATCGCGACGGCCCGATGAATTCGGACGAAGGAGGAACGCGTAGACCCCGACCAGGGGGCCCAGCGCAAAACTGTTTTCCATTCGCGTGTTCGCAAACCACGCAAACACGCAGGCGGCGAGCAGCAGCATGGAGCGGTCACCGGTGCGTCCCCAGACGGTAAGCGCGTACAGGAGTGCCAGAAGAAAGAAGAGCGACGAGGTCTCGAGCGCGGTGCACCCGGCGAGGCGCAGGTGTACCGGCAGTACTGCCAGGAAAAGCGCTCCCCACAGCCCGACGCGGACCGCGCGCTGCAGCGCCCGCGGGTCTGCCGACGCGCGGGGGAACGCGGGCGCGGGGGACGCGGGGGACGCGTCCGAGGCGGCGTCGGGGCCCGCCATCTCGAAGAGAAACAGGAACATGAACGGCACGGACGCGGTGGAAACGAGCGTCGCCAGCAAAAAGGCCACTGGCGGACGCACTCCGACAATCCGGTACGCCAGACTGATGAGAAACTGCCAGCCAGCCGGACAGGCGTGGAACAGTTCGCCTGGCGCATAGTCGATGCTCGACAACTGGTTCACGCCGGACTGCGCAAGATTCTGGGATGTGTTCAGAAAGGAGATCTCGTCAAAGTATACCTGCGGCATGTGCGGTGACAGGAAGAGCCTCAGTGCGAGGGCTCCGTTGACGATGACGAGCAGAACAATCCATGCATCGACCGGCACGAGGCTCAGGCGCGCGTGCAAGGGGCGCCGGGCCAGGAGCAGCGCCGCCGCCGTCAATGTCAGGAGAGAAGTCAGAACAGGTGCGTAGGCCCATTCCAGGAAGGTGCGGAGATTGTTCAGCACGCTCGTTCCCGGTGTCAGAACCGTAAGCAGCCCCTGAATCCACAGCAACCAGTGTGAAAGCATTCGTGTACCCTGACAGTTCGCGCCGCCGGGCCCGAGTCCCCCTCCACGCACGCACCGCGAGACCCGGCACACAACTCGGACTTTACATACCGCGCCGCATCTGCTATGTATTTCTTGGAGACTTGCAGTCTGTTCGCCGGACTTCGACGTTTGACGGCGCAAAGTTGGGGGCGTGCCTGCAGGCGTGTGCACGAGAGAGGTTACCGTGTCTGAATCAGTTGCTCCCGGTTCTTCCCCTGCAAGCCGTGATGATAGCTTGAATCTCCACCGGGCATCAGGCCAGCCGCCCACATCCCCGTACCCACCGCGCACATACAGCCTCGGTGAGCACGTGCGGTGCCTCGTGCGGCCAGAAATTCTCGTGGTAATTCCCATCTACTGCCTGGGCCTCATCCCCGCCACGGTGATCTTTGGCAAGATGGTTGTGCGACTGGAGCAGGCGCTCGGAATTCCTTCCCTGTGTACCTGGCTCTCGTTCGAAACGCGCGTGACCGTGTTCGCTGCATGCCTTTTCGTGGGAGCAGCCATCATCTCGTTCAGCTACACGTGGCTGGTTCTGGAAGGCGGAGGTGGGCCCGTGCCTCCATTTTCGAAGCGCACCCGCTATCTGGTCGTCACGGGTCCCTACGCCGTCGTGCGCCACCCCTCGTTGTGGGGGAAACTGCTGGGCGTGATAGGGCTTGGCATCTTTCTCGGATCGATCACGTTCCTGACCGTCGTGATACCGCGGGCGCTGTCGTGGTCGCTCTCGTCGAACACCCGACGTCAGGATGACGCCCTGGAACGTGCCTTCGGTGACGCCTACCTCAACTGGCGCGACCGCACACCACGCCTCGTGCCGACCACCGTGCGCGCTGTCTTCCACAGCCTGTGCGGTGGGTGTCAGTGAAGGCCTCCATAAGGGTCCTCTGCAGCGTCATATTCCTCGCGGTCGCGCTGCGGCAGGTCAACTTGCATGAGATGGCCACCCTCCTCGCGTCTGGCTGGGGATGGCTTTCTCCGGCGCCGTGGCTCTTCTGCGGAGCCGTTGCCATCGGTCTCCTCTCCGCCCTGGTCAACACGCTCAAGTGGTGGACCATCCTGCGGGCCTTCGATGTGGAGCTGCCCTGGCGGCGCGTGCTCTACCACTATCTGGTCGGCTACTTCATGAACACCATCCTGACTGGCACCGGGGAAGCCCGCCGCATCCTCGCCGTCGGAAACGAGAGCGGCCACACCGCGGCGGTTGCCACTTCGGTTCTCGTCGAGCGCTGGAGTGGAGTGACCACCCAGATGCTGGTTGCACTGTTCGCGCTGGCCGTGGCGTGCCGCACAAGCAACGGTCTGCTCCCGCTCACCGTCATCTGCCTGCTTGCGTGCGCGTTCCTGCTCGGTTCGTATGCCGCACTCCGACGCTCGTCCCTGCGCCTCGCCCCTTCCTCCACATCAACGGCAGAAGAGGGCGAAGATCCCGACACGTCCGCGAATGCACCCGGCCGACAGCGACGTTTCTCACGCCTCCTCAAACGTGCGCGCCACGGCTGGATGGAAGGTCTGTCATCACTGGAGCGCCTGCACCGGTCCCCGGCGACGCTCATGACCGTCGTGGCCCTGTCGCTGCTTGTGCCCCTGCTGGCCATCGCCTGCCACGCATGTCTCGGACTCGCCGTCGACAGCCATCCCGCGGCGAACCACACCATCGACCTCACCTTTCTCGCGATGGTGCCGATCGCCGTGGTCTTCGGACAGATGCCAATCTCCGTAAACGGCCTCGGCATACAGGAAGTCGCGTACCTGAGGCTTTTCGAGATGAGCGGCATGAGCGCATCCCAGGCACTCGCCATCTCGATGCTCTATCACGTCGTGAAGCTGCGCGTCGGGGGTCTTGGCGGCCTGCTCGCGCTGTTGGCGGGCGTGCCAGAGGCAGGGAGAATCTCCGAACGCGTTGACGAGGTAGGGATTGCCGCTCCCACCGCGTGAGTTGAGAAGGTTCCCCGGCCCCAGGAAGGGAAATCAAGGCAGGCGGCAGAAACGTTGCACGGTATTGCCGAGGATCTGAGGATTGCCGGAGCCCTCGACGCTCCGCTGGAGCGCCAGTCGAGAGCATCCGTGGGCAGCAGAGAGCAAGGGAGGTACAAGATGGCTAGACCGAAGTTTCGCGTCGCCGCGCTCATGCTGGTGGGAATGCTCACCGTTGCGCTGACGACCGCGTCCCCCAGCTGGGCGGAGCATCACAGCCCCGTGAAGCGGGGCATCCATCAGATGAATTTTCAAGATCTGCAGTGTATGATGCGAAAGTTGCCAACGCTGCTTCCGCCCGCACGTCTGGGTAACGAGTGGTCGGCGCACTACGCACACGTGAAGGGATCGCTCAAGCAGGCCACTTCACTGCCGATCAGTCAGTTCACAATGGTCGCCGGCAACGTCAACTTCCGCGCTGGCTGGCATCCCAAACCCTACACCACCCGAGCCGAAGATCTGGCGATGTTCCAGCTCGGACTGCTTGTGAGCTATGGCCACTTCGCCATCGCCAACGCAAACATCCCGGAGAGCCGTGACGCGGCGACCACCAACCTCGGTGAGCTCGAGACCATCAGCGC
>JAJXVI010000046.1 GCA_021782195.1 bacterium
CATCCGGGGACGTCCCGCGCGAACCACCATCCGCGGACGTCCCGCGCGAACCACCATCCGCGGACGTCCCGCGCGAACCACCATCCGCGGACGTCCCGCGCGAACCACCATCCGCGGACGTCCCGCGCAAACCACCATCCGCGGACGTCCCGCGCAAACCACCATCCGCGGCAGGCGTGTCGGAAACATCGGACGGCTCCGCGCACACCGGGCGCGTGCACCAGTGCGCCAGCACGTTCACGAGGTCGGTGGGATCGACCGGCTTGGTCAGGAAGTCGTTCATCCCGCACGCCAGACAGGCGGCGCGGTCCTGGCTGGTCGCCCGTGCAGTGACCGCAATCACCGGCAGTTGGGGCGCCACCTTTCGCAGGCGTTTCGTGATCTCAAATCCGTCGAGGTCCGGCAGTTGGAGGTCCATGAGGACGGCCTCGTGGGTCCTGTCCTCGATGAAGCGCAACGCCTCCGCGCCGGTCGCTGCCGCGTCAACGGCGTACCCGGCGTCATCAAGCAGTTCGACAAGGAGTTCCCGGTTCAAAGCGTTGTCCTCGACCACAAGCACCCTGCTCGGACCCGAGCGCTCCGCAGGAACAGCCGGAGCATCCTCGACTCGCGGCGCTCTCGCAACCGCTCCCCGACGGCTCCCGCCAGACGAGGCACCCGACAAAAGCGCAGGGGACGGCGGGTTGGCCCCCGCGACGCTTCCCTGCAAGAGGCGACGATGACGCGGCGACTTCGTACCTCCGCTCGCCTGCTCCACTCCTGAAGCAGCCGCGGAGCGGGCGAAAGGAAGGCGAAAGCTGAAAACCGTGCCCCTGCCCACCTGGCTTTGCACCTCGATCTCTCCCCCCATCAGACGAACCAGTCGACGTGAAATCGCAAGGCCGAGACCCGTCCCTTCCAGCGTGCGATGGAACCTGGGAACCCCTTGAGAAAAGTCTTCGAACAATCGGCTCAGGGTCTGCGGCGCTATCCCGACACCCGTATCGGTGACCGAAAAGTCGACCAGCACGGTCGCCTCGGCATCCTGGGGCGTCGAAACGCGTTTGTGAGCACCGTGGTTCGGACGGTGCGGCTTCGGCGCCCGAGTGGCAGGGGTGGTCGCGACCACCGTGACCGAGCCGGACTCCGTGAACTTGACCGCGTTGCCGATCAGGTTGAGCAGAACCTGACGCAGACGTAACGCATCGCCGACGAGCCACTCCGGCAGGGCGTCGGAAATCTCGAGACGCAGTGCAACACCCTTCTTCGTCGACCCGACACCGAACAGATCGACGGCGGCCTCCAGGGTCTGGCGCAACGAAAAACGGATCGCCTCTGGTTCCAGGCGACCCGCCTCGATCTTCGAAAGGTCGAGCACATCGGTCACAATGCTGTTCAGGGCACGCGCCGCACCGACAATCTTCTCCAGGTATTCGTGCACGCGTGGAGGCGCTTCGTGGCGCAGCGCTAGTTCCGCAAAGCCGCGCACCGCGTTCATCGGCGTACGAATCTCGTGGCTCATGTCGGCCAGGAACGCCGCCGTCGAGCGAGCAGCGGTCTCTGCGGCCTCGCGCTCACTTTTCATCTCCTGCAACCGCTTGCGCTCAGTCACGTCACCCACAACCCCATCGTAGTGTTGAATTTCCCCCTTCACGTTGAAGCCTGGCGTCACGGTCACGGAAAGGTCGACCGGGACCCCATCGCGGCGACGCACGCGCACTTCCGCGTGTCGCGTCAACCCGTCCTTTCCGCTCCGCGACGGCGCGGCAGCGTCCCCGCACCCGGCAGTGTCCGCGTCCACTTCCACGGAAATTTCGGGCAGCAACGCCGCGAGTTGCTCCGAGGAAACGTCCCGGGCGAGGTCCTCGGCCTGTTCAAAGCCGAGGATTCGCGCCAGCGCAGGATTTGCGAGCAGCAGACCTCCCCGCGGTCCAAGCCGGTAGATCCCCTCCGCCGCGCTCTGGAACACCCCACGATAACGCGCTTCCGCTTCGCGCAGGTCGGTCAGCGTGCGCTGGTGCTCTTCGATCTCGTGCTCGAGACGTCGATACAGCAGTGCATTCTGGATCGAGATTGCGGCCTGCGAGGAGAGAAGGCGCAAGACCTCGACACGATGGGGAGTGAACGTGCCGGCCACGTCGCGATTCTCAAGGTAAAGCACGCCGGTCACCTCTCCACGATGAAGCAACGGCACGGCGAGAACCGAACGAGGCCTGGTTCGTTTCAGATAGGGGTCGCGCGCAAAACGGTGGGATACCTCGGTGCCATCGAGGACGACAGGTTCACCCGAGCGTGCCACGAACCGCACGACAAGCGACGACAGTTCCGAAGGGGCTTCCAGCGGGCGTTCCTGGATGACCGCTCGCCCTTCGACCCCGACCGAGGCCACGAGGATGAGTTCGAAAGCCCTCTTGAGCACAAGGCTTCCCGAAGTAGCGCCCGCATTCTCGATGACGATGCGAAGAAGACGCTCGAGCAACCGGTCCAGGACAATCTCGCCGGACATCGCCTGCGACGCCTTCAAGACAGAGGCCAGATCAAGCGCCGCCAGGTGACCTTCGAAACGTCCCCCCAAACGCCCGTCGATGCCGGTGGCGTCAGACGCGTCAGACGCCGGGCCTCCAAAGTGTCGTTGAAGCTCGGCTCTGAGCGACGCTTCCTTGTGTCTCGCACCCCAGGCGCCGTACACTTCAACGGCGCGTTCCAGATAGGTGCGCGCAAACACACTCCGCCCTCGTCCCAGCCAGAACCTTGCACACAGTTCGTTCGCAAGGGCTTCAAGCGACAGGCAGCCCTGCTCGGCCGCCTTCTCGATAGCCAGATCGTAGAGATCCATGGCCTGCCCAGCCCGCCCTTCGAGACGCGCAACCTCGGCCTCCACCAGGGAACATCCACTGGCAAAATTTGCCGGACACCGCTCCGCGGATCTCTGAAGCAGTCCAACTGCAGCCATCAACTGCTCCCGCAGGTCCGAGCGCCTTTCTTCGCCATCGCACAGCAGCGCGAGATCGAGTCCGCTCTTGCACAGGCCGGTCAGGACCAGCGCACGGTGGAGCGGATGAACCGCCTCGACCACGAGCCCCCGCACATAGTCGATCCCCCTGTCGGCCTCCTCGAGCGCGGCCAGCGCCCCAAGAGGATTGCCGTGCAGATACTCCACAAACGCTCGGAGCGAATGGAACATGCAGGCCACGGTGTGGCTACCGTGGTCGGCGGCACTCTTGAGAAAGCGCGCCTCGTCGGCCCCAGCGTCGGTTATCCCCTGCAGACGGTTGATCACGAGACGTGCCGCCACGATCGCGTCGGTGCAGAGCGTGTGCTGCACGCGTTGCGTGAACGCGAGCGATGCTTCAGATTCCCCACGCAATTCGTCGAGATTGTATCCGCGATACAGTCGGCTTACCGTTCGTCCCCAGGCAAGGGTGTAGCCAACAAACTGCAGTTCGCCAGACTCAAGCCCGGCCCGTTCGCCTTCGTCGTCGAAGCGGTCGCCCTCACCCAGTGGCAGCACGCGGTGAACGAGGAACATGCTCAGGATCACGCACGCCTTGCACTGCAGGGCCGGGTGATGGTAGCGTCGCGCCAGTTCGAGACCGAGCAGTCCAAACTGGTAGCCAAGCTCAAACTGGCCGAGGTTCACCGCAAGGGAATTTCCAAAGCTTGCGTACCCTTTAGACGACTCAGGGACGTTGCCATACTGCATCGACAGGTGGGTCATGCGCGCGAGTATCCACGTGTAGAGGAGGAAGCGATTGGCGAAGTAGGCGGCGGTATGGGCAGTCATCAAGATTTTCATGACCACCTTCATCTGCGGGTCGGTCATGGAGGGAAGATCCACCAGCGACGACACCGAACGCCACGCCAGTTCTCGCCGGATGTTGACGAGTTCTTCCTCAACGGACGAATCCATCGCACCTGCAGAGGGGAAGTCCATCCCCAGAAGACGTAAGCCACGCGCGGCTGTGTCGAGCGCTTCCTCGTACTGCCCGAGAACCGTCAACTGCGTGACAAGAAGCGTCAGTGCGTCGGCGCGCTCGCAGTGACCGCAGGGCATCTGCTGGATGTCCTCGACCAGCATGGCCGAGATCTCGTAATGACCGTTCAGGTACTCGACCTCCGCGCGCTCCACAAACAGCCCGAGAACCTCCGAGAGTTCGAATTCCGACCCTGCCCCGAACAGCGAGAAGGCCTCGTCAAGGTAGCGCAAGGCCCCTTCATACGCGGCACTGGCACGCGCTCGACGCGCCGCGGCGAGATTCAGGCGCGTCAATTCGTCACGCTCTGAAACCTGGTCCAGGAAGAGTCGTCCTCGATTGAGATGCTCCACCACTTCGAACAGGCGATCCCCACCGCGGTCACGCTCGCGCGACGGCTCCGCACGAGGGCCATCCTGCGCAGGTGCCTTCGCCGGTAGGCAGGCAGGAGCGGTCTCCTCCTCCCCGGCGGACGGCGCGGACGGACCTGACGGCGCGGACGCCGCAGACGGCGCGGACGCCGCGGACGGCGCGGACGCCGCAGACGGCGCGGACGGCGCGGACGCCGCGGACGGCGCAGACGGCGCAGGGAAAGTCCGCGAAAGCACGCGGGGCTCTGCAACGGCGCGGTCGCCCCCGCGCCACACACTTCCCGCCTGCGCGAGAAGATGCCGGCCAATGCGCAGATGGATGGCGGCAAGCTCGTCGTCGCTCTCGGCCAGCGCGCAGGCGGCCTGCTGCACACGGTCGTGCAGGAACTTGAGCTCGGCGAACACCAGGCCCTCCGAGTCGTCGGAGTCACTCACTTCAAGCTCCGCCGTGGGCACGACCATCCCTTCCCGCAGTGCAGCGCCGACGTGCTTGAAAGTCTCGACGGGGGATTCGTGACGAATCGCGGCAAGGTCGGACAGCGTAAACCGGTTGCCAAGACAGGCCGCGAGCCTCAGCACCTCGACCGTCTCGGCGGGCAGACGCTTCAGACGACCGACGACCATGTCAACCACGTTGTCGGTGATGTCGGCGCAGCGAATACGGTCGAGGTCCCACACCCAGCCCGCGAAGCCGCCTGAGTGAAGATTCATGAGTCCTTCACGCTGCAACGTTTCCAGGAACTGCCCCAGGAAAAAAGGGTTTCCAAGCGTCTTGAGTTTCACCAGTTCTGCCAGGGGACGGATCTCGTCCACACGCCCGCGCAGGGCGTCGAGCAGGAGGGTCGTGATCGCCTCCACGCCGAGCGGTCCCAGGTGCAGCCGGGTCACGCGCGCTTCCTGGTGCAGGCGGGCCTCCAGTTGAAATAGCGGGTGGCAGCCGTCAACCTCCTCGGAGCGATAGGCGCCGACAACCATCAGGTACCGAAGCTCCGGGTCGGTCATCCAGCTTTCAATCAGACAAAGCGTGGCCTGGTCGGCCCATTGCAGGTCATCCAGGAAAACCGTCAGGGGAAGATTCTCGTGAAAGACCGCCACGAAACGAGCGAAAACGCGGTGGAAGCGGTGCTCGGCGGTCTCCGAGAAGACTGGCGGGGCGGGCGGTTGTGGTCCGATAATCCGGGCGACGTCCGGAATGACGTCGACAATGATCTGCGCGTTGGCTCCAAGGGCGTCCGCAAGTCGCTGGCGCCAGACGGCAAGCAGCTCCTCGCTCTCGGCGAGAATCTCCCCCACCAGGTCGCCGAGCGCGCTGACCAGGGCACTGTAGGGGACGTGTCGTCGGTACTGGTCAAACTTGCCCCGGACAAAATATCCCTTGCGAAGGCCCAGCGACCGGAAAAGTTCAAGCACGATGGCGGTCTTGCCCACACCCGACTGCCCCTCCACGAGGACCAGCACGCGATCTCCGCGACTGACGCGGTCGAGGGCTCCGCGCAGAACCCCCATCTCGGCCTCACGCCCGTAGAGGCGACGAGGCATGCGAAAACACGCGGGGACGTCGTGCCGACCGGTGATAAACGGCACGTCCCCGGCGGGGAAGCGCATCCCCTCCAGGCAGCTTTCAAGGTCCGCGCGGACACCCCACGCGCTCTGGTAGCGCTCCTCAGGCGTCTTCTCAAGCAGGCGCGCGACGACGTCCGACAGCGGGCGTCCGATGCGCGGATTTCGCTCGTGCAGCGGAACCGGCCGACGGCTGAGATGCCCCGCAAGCACCTCCAGGGAGTCGGCGCCGTCAAACGGAAGCGCCCCCGAGAACAGTTCGTACAGGGTCGCGCCAAACGAGTACAGGTCGGTGCGCTCGTCGAGCACGCGATTCACGCGTGCCGTCTGCTCTGGCGAGAGATAGGGCAGGGTTCCTTCGAGGAGGTGGCCCGCGTGAAAGGCCACCGACTCGGTATTGAAGAGCGTGGCAATCGAAAAGTCGACAATCCTCAGACACGCGCTGTCAGGGTTGTAAAGCACGTTGAACGGATTGATGTCCTTGTGGACGACGCCGGCTGCGTGCAGTTCGCCCAGCGCCTCGGCGATCTGACACGCAACCTCAAGCTTCTGCTCCGTCGAGGGAGCGTGGTCTGCTCGCCACTGCGCCAGCGAGGTTCCGCCGCAATCCTCCAGCACCAGCACCGAGCGACCACGGGGCGTCGCGAGAAAGTCGTAGGCCCGTACCACGTGGGTCGCGCCAGAGTCTTCAAGACGCCGGATGATTCTAAACTCTCGACGCAGACGAGCGCGCTCTTCGACACGGGTAAGGTCTCCACACGAGGTCTTCAGGACGACGGCGCGCGACGTCGCGATCTCCTTCGCGCGCACCACCACCGAAGTCGAACCCTCGGCCAGACTCTCAACGATCTCAAATCCTGGAACTGTGAACATCACGTAACCCCCACACAAGGCGACGACAAGACTCGGTAGCAGCCGTCTGTGTGCACCGTTCGCAGTGACTCGGAAAACTGTCCACGCCGGCTACCGCTCCCACTTCCACCAGGAGAAGTTCTTGTCCGGCAAAGGAACAGATCCCTGCGCTGCAACAAAAAAGCTGGTTGCCCGCACCGGTGGCCCCGCGCGCACCCCGGGCGATGCTCGCTTTCGAGTGACACCTGGGATGAGCGCAACGTGGAGGCGCGCGGGGGGACCGCGTCACGGCTTGAAGCGCGCACAAAAAAAGCCCGGAGGCGGTGTGCTTGCCACCATCCGGGCAGTGCCGAACCAGGGACGCGCCTCAGACGCGGAGCGCCTCCAGATCATATCCGTGCGCTTTGAACGACGTCGCGTCCTGACAGTAACGGGAGGCCGTCAGCGGATGGATGAGCTTGCGGTCCAGAAGGTCGAGCAGACCGCGATCGAGCGTCTGCATGCCCGGCTGTGAACCCATGGTGATGAAGTTCGGTATCTGGCTGACCTTGCCGTCGCGAATCAGATTGGTAAGACCCGCGTCGGAAATCAGGATCTCGTGCACCGCGACCTGTCCCTCTCCATCGAGCCTGGGGAGAAGATTCTGGGCGATGACCGCGCGCAGCTGTTCCCCGAGCAACGCGCGTATCTGCGGTTGCTGTGCGTTTGGAAATACGTCGACGAGGCGCTCGATGGTCTTGGTCGTGCTCGCCGCATGGAACGTCGTGAAGACAAGGATTCCACTTTCAGCCGCTCGCAGGGCCGCGTAGATGGTCTCCTCGTCGCGCATCTCGCTGATTACGACGATGTCCGGGTCTTCGCGCATGCTAGCGGTCAATGCGTCCGCGAAAGAAGAGGCGTGGGAGCCCACCTCGCGATGATCAATCAGGCTCTGGTGACAGAAATGCACGTATTCGACCGGATCTTCCACGGTCACGATGTGCGTCTGACGGTGCTGGTTGATGAAGGCGATCATGGCGGCCAGGGTGGTTGTTCGACCCGAACCGTACGGCCCGGTTACGATGATAAGGCCACTCTGTGCCGCAGCAATCTTCTTGAGAATCGCCGGAAGTTCCAGGGTATCGATGTCGGGAAGTTGCGAGGGAATGACGTGAAACGCGGCCGCAAGTCCGTGGTGCTGCCGGAACATGTTGCACCGAAAGCGACCGAGCCCGTTCACTTCAACAACCAGGTCGCGGCTTCCACGGCGGTGGAACTCATAGCGATCATCCTCAGACAGGAGTCCGAGCAGAATCTCGCCCGCGGCCTCCTGGGTCAACGCATCCGATATCGCAAAATGCAATGTTCCGTGAACGCGAAAGGCGGGGCGGCTTCCCACGGAGAGCAACAGATCTGAACCATTCTCGGCGACAAGACGTGCCAGGAGCTCTTCAAGCGTAGAGGAAGGAGCCAGATGGATGTGCGCCTCCCGTGGAGGAGGCAGCGGTGGCACCTCCAGCATCTCCACCTGCGGCGTATCAGACAAGATCATCTCTACGCCAACCGAACCCGGCGATACCCCGCTCACACCGGGCATGTCGCCATCCTCACGTCTTTTGTTCAGACGCCTGAACAGATCCACGCGAGCCTCCTTCTTCCTTGACCAGGTGGTCGGCGCTCTCGCGTTAACGAGAGCATCGACATCGTGGGATGCATCCTCGACTCATCGCCTGCCCGCGACACGCACCCGCGCGTCACAGGGACGAGGGAAGGCTGCATTCGTGACGGTCGAGTCACAACGGGGGTCAGGAAACCTCCGTGGGATTCTCGACGGTATCGGATGGAACATCCTCAGGGCGGTCAAAGTTTGGCTGGAAGTTGCGCCCCTGGTAGATGTCCTTGTTGGTCGCACGCTTGAACGCTTCTTCACGCGTGATGAGTCCCTGAGAGTAGGCTTCGGCGATGGAGTCGTCAAAGGTGCGCATGCCAACCTTCCTGCCGGTGTCCAGCGCGTTGCCGAAGAGATGGGTGCGCCCTTCACGGATCAACGTCGTGACCGAGGGGGTGACGATCAGGACCTCGGTGATTGAGACGAGTCCGTGTCCCTCGGCACGCGGCACGAGTTGACCGACCACGACCGCCTGCAGTGCGTCTGCCAGGACCGAGCGAATCTGCGGTTGCTGTTCCGCCTGAAACCCGTCGATCATCCGATCCACGGCGCGCGCTGCGTTTGGCGCGTTCATGGTGGCCAGTACGAGGTGTCCGGTCTCAGCGGCGGTCAGGGCCACGGACACGTCGAGGGGTCCGCGCATCTCTCCAATGACCACGACATCCGGGCTTTCACGCAGGGCGCCACGCAGTCCGGTCGCCACGGAGTCGACGTCACGCCCGATCTGACGCTGATTGATAAGCGCTTGCGCCGAACTGTGAACAAATTCAATGGGGTCTTCCAGGGTGATGACGTGGCTGGGGCGAGTCTCATTGATCTCATTCACCAGTGCCCCCATCACGGTCGACTTTCCTGAACCACGCTGACCCGCAAGCACCACCAGGCCGTGCGGATACGAGATCAGGCTCCGCACGACGGCGGGCAACCCGAGTGCGTCAAGGCGCGGAGCGACGGCGGGAAGGCGCCGCATCACGACACTCGGTCCGTTGCGCTGCAGATAGGCGCTTCCCCGAAAGCGGGCAAGCTGTCCTTCGGGCAGACGTGTCTCGTAGACGAAGTCGAAATTCTTCTCCATCGCGAGACGTTCCAGGGCCTCGTGCGAAAGCATCTCCGCCAGTACTGACGCGACTTCGTCAGCAGTGAGAATCTCAGGAGCCAGGGG
>JAJXVI010000047.1 GCA_021782195.1 bacterium
TGTCCCCCGCGCTCTGTCGCTGGCCCCGCCGTCGCTCTGTCGCTGTCCCCCGCGCTCTGTCGCTGTCCCCGTCGCTGGCCCCGTTCCTCGCGAGGAGTCCGGCCCGCGCTGTTCGAAGGCTCGACCGATGTGCGCATACGCCTGGCTCTTTCGGAAGCGACTCCAGTGAGACGCACGTGTTCGGCCCCCGTGCCGACGACTATCGGGACGCGCGCTGTCGGGGTGTTACGCATCGTGACCTGGAATGTGCACGCGTGCATCGGAGGCGACGCTCGGGTCAGCACGCGGCGCGTCGCGGAGGCTCTGTCGGCGCTCGAGGCCGACGTGATCGCCCTGCAGGAGATCGACGTCGGACGCGCACGCACCGGCGGTGCGAACCAGCTCGCGGAACTTGCGTCTGCGCTCGATATGGACGCTCGCTTCAGTCGGGCGATGCGACGGCACGATGGCGACTATGGAATCGGCATGTTGACCCGTCTTGAGGTCATCGCCGAGGAGACGCGCAGTCTGCCTCGTCCGGGTCTTCCCTTTGTCGAACCTCGCGTCGCGCTGCTGTTACGGTTGCGTCACCCTCGCGGTTTGCTTTGCGTCGTCAACACGCATCTCGGTCTCATTCCGTACGAGCGCTTGAGGCAGGTGCGCGCTCTGCTTCCCTGGCTGACCGCGCTCCGTGCTGACGGTCCGACTGTCCTCTGCGGCGATCTGAACGCGTCGCCCCGCGCTTCGGAGTGTCGGCTTCTCGACCCGGTGCTGCCGGATGCGTTTGGCGACGGGGTGGAGGGATGTACCTTTCCAGTGAAGCTTCCAATGTCAAGGCTTGACCATATTCGGGCCAGCCCGGATCTTGAACGCGTGGCGGTGGCAATTCCGAGGACCCCGCTGACGTGTCTGGCCTCGGATCACTTTCCCGTGGTCGCGGATTTTCGCCTGTCCTCAAGTCAAGTCCTGACTCGATAACACGTGAGGCTGATGGCTGAGTCACGACCCACGTGACGCGCGCTGACCCGCTCGGCGTGAGCCTACGCCGGGCGGTGGCGCCGCAACGGGGTTTTGTGCGCCTGCGCTACGCTTCCGCCACAAACGGGCTCAGAGCCACTCGCGACCGAGCTGCTCGAGGATGCCTGCCCGAATCTGCTGAATGGCGTTGTCGTCGCAGCTCGTGACGGGATGGCTGCGGGTCAGGTCACGCGCGAAGAGGCCGGTGTCGAGCGTGTGCGCCACGCCTGGATCGGATGTCCAGACGTTGGCTTCATAGTTGCTGAAGAGGCTTTCCTGGTCGAGGTTGGACGACCCGATTGTGGAGATCTTTCCGTCGAAGGTGGCGACCTTGTCGTGGGCCATCTCGCGCCCGTAGTACTCGTAGATGTGGATGCCGGAGGAGAGCATCTGGGGGTAGCAGCTGCGTTCCGCGTCCTGGAGAACCTGCACGTCGTTCTGGTAGGGGAAGACGAGCGTGACGTCGACGCCGCGTTCCGCGGCAGCCTTGAGGTGATCGAGCACGTCCTGGTCGGCAAAATAGGGGTCAGCGATGTTGATGGTGTGCTGAGATGTGTCGATGGCTCTCAGGTACGCCAGCTTCATGTTCACGTCGTCACGACCGTCGTGGCCGATGATGCGGGCGTTCCCTCCATCAGGCTCGGGTTGCAGGGCGGGCATGAGCGCTTCCTGCTGGCTCGGGTCGATGGTGCCGCCCTCGGTCTCCCACTGTGTGATGAAAAGTTTCTGCATATCGGCGACTGCCGGGCCCGTGACGCACGCGTGGACGTCGTGCCACTCATTTCGATATTCATTGCCCACGTTCATGCCGCCCAGGAAGCCAACCTTGCCGTCGATGACCATCAGCTTCCGGTGCGTGCGCTCGGTGCTCAGGCGCCCGTCCTGGCGAGCGATGACTTCCACGCCGTGCTTGCGGAGATAGTCGTAGATCGCGGGATCGGTTGGCACCCCGTTGGAAGTGTTCGATCCGTCGACGTCATAGAGCAGGCGCACCTGACAGCCTCGGTCTGCGGCGGAGGCCATGTGACGGGCCATGTCCCAGCCGGTCTCGTCCGACTGGAACGCGTACATGGAGAGGTCGATCGAGCTCTGTGCCGCGTCAACCGCCTGGAAGATGCGCGGGAAGGCAGTCTGCCCGTCGATCAGCGGTTCGACGCGGGTGCCTGGTCTCTGCTGCGTCTCGGTTGCCGCGTCAACGTAGCTCTGGAAGCCATCCCAGTCGCCTGGGACTGCCGGGTGGTCCACGTCACGCAACTTCTGGAACTGCGCGAGCGCCGGCCCCGTGAGAAGGTGCGGGATCAGGCCCGCGTTCTCCGTGCGGAACAGCACCCCTTCGACGTGACCTGCGTCAGAGCCGTGGGCGGTCAGGATTCTCAGGAACTGATTGCTCGCGTCGTCTCGTCGGCTTCCGAAGAGCACCGGCATCTCGAGAAGCAGGCGGTCGGCGGCGACTCCGAGCGAGTCGGTGCACAGGTTGTGCAGGCCTGCGTCCGATTTCATCTGGGTCCAGATGAGGGGGTCGACGCCGGGTCGCAGCAGGTCGCCGAGTTGCCCGGCCACGAACTGCCCGACGTCTCCACCTTTTTCCACCACGCCGCCGAGATTGTTGAGAATTCCGTTGAAGAATCCTTCGCGGATCGGGGGTGGGGGAGGGCCCATTTGCGCAATCGCGGGTGCCGCTCCCGGTGTGCCTCCGAGACTCGTGCTGTTCTCGCAGGCAGCGTGCACGTTGTCAAGCACGTTCTGGATGAAATTCGGGCTGTAGACGTCGCGCAAGGTGCCCGAGAAGTTGTCGGGAATCGTCGACTGATCGGCGCGAACGTTTCGGATCCAGCTCTGACTTCCAGAATCCTGGTAGATTTTCGGGTCATTGCCCTGGTCATTTCCGAGCAACATGAAGTGAGCGGACGGGAAGCGCGACTGTAGCGACTTGAGCGTCTGTGTCTTGAACGAATCCGCGACCATCGCCTCTGGGGTCGTGTCTCCTGACGTGACCGGGTTGCCGTCGGAGTCAGTGAGCGGACTGCCATCTCCTGTGGTCACCACCGGGTTGGTGGGCGGACCGATGATCGTACCCTGCGGAAATCGTTCGACGGATTTCTGTTCGTCTGAGTTGCAGGCAACATAGACCAGCGGTACGTTCATGGACGCGATGCCGTGCAGCATCGGGCGCACGCCAACATAGGGCAGATTGTGATAGCCCGGGTTTGTCAGGGTCTGGTTGACGTCGGAGATCACGATCGGCCCGTCGTAGGTTGCGGCGAGAGAGTCGAGCGTGGGGGTCGCGACAGTTGCCCCGCTTTCGTCTGTCGGTCGTGCGGCAGAGGCCGCCAGATTCGCTCTTGCAGGCTGCAGGTTGACAGGATTCATCGCGACAGTCCTTCCCAGCACCGGATCAGTGTGCATTCCCTTCCACCCTCAGGGTGAAAATCCTGCCGCAGGTCGGGCAATGAATGCGTTGTGATCCGCGTTGGAAAGGTCTTGCTGCTGCGGTTTGCGTCCGCGTCCCCGCCTTCGCGTTTTGCGCTCATAGAATCTGGTCGAACAGGCGGCAGAATTTGGCTCCCACGTGGGTTTGCAGTCGCATACGGTTGATTTCCTCCGGGCCTGGCTCACGGGCCCGAGCGAAATCGTTTGAGAGCATCTGCGAGATTTCGGCCGCGAACGAGCGACTCACGATGAGCATGTTGCCTTCAAAGTTGAGGCGCATCGAGCGGTTATCGAGATTCGCGCTTCCAATTGCGCTGAGCCAGTCGTCGACCAGGACGACTTTCTGATGCGCGAAGTGAGGGTGTAGGAAGATCTTGACCGATGTTTCAGCGCGCAGTTCGCGCAGGTAGGCTCGTGCGGCGAGGTCCATGTACCAGTGGTCAGAGCGGTCGGGAAGCAGAATGCGCACGTCGACTCCGCGCAGGTCTGCCAGCTTCAATGCTTCGAGTATGGCCTGGTCTGGGACGAAGTAGGGGCTTGAGAGCCAGAGCCGGTGACGGGCGCTGTTGATGAGGTGAAGAAAGTACAGGAGGCCAGCCTGGATGTCTTCCGTCGGGCCGCTTGACAGGTAAAGGGCGGCTACGTCCCCGTTGATGTCGTGCGGTTCCCAGTCAAGGGCGAGCCGCTTGCCCCCACTGGCCCAGTGGTAGTCTTCCTGGAATACGAGCTGCACCCCTTGCACGGCGGGACCTTCGAGGCAGATGTGGGTGTCTCGCCACGGCCCGTAGTAGCGATCAATGCCGAGTTGCTCGTCGCCCACGTTGAGACCGCCGACGAAAGCGAGCCGCCCGTCGATGACGATGCTCTTGCGATGGTTGCGGAAATTCATCTGAAGCTTGTTGTACAGACCTTCGCCCGAAGTGAAGGCGGCAACTTCAACGCCCGCCGCTTTCAGTTCATCGATATAGCGGCGGGTGAGCCACCAGCTTCCCCAGTCGTCGTAGACCACGACGACCTGCACGCCGGCGCGCGCCCGCTCAATCAGCCGAGTGTGAAGCGCACGCCCCACGCCGTCGTCGTTGATGATGAAGAAGAAAACTAGAACGTAACGTTCGGCCTGTTCAATTGCGCCGAACATGGCCGCGTAGGCTTCCTCGCCGTCTACCAGGAGGGTTGTGCGGTTATGACCTGTGAACGGCACGCGCGCGAGATTTTCCAGCACTTCGATCACTTCGTGATGATGATTGCCATTGTGGGGCGGGAAGGCGCGCATCGGACGAATCACGATGTCCGCGATCTCGCCTGACCGAGGCAGACGTCCTGCACCAAACGCCTGTTTGTAGCCCTGGAGGCGGTTTCGGCCCAGTACGAGGTACAGCGGGACGCTCAGGTACGGGAACGTGACGAGAGAGATGCACCAGGCGATGGAGGCCTGCGACGATTGTGCGGTGAGCAGCGCGTTGACCGCGGCGAAGATTCCTCCGACGTAGAAGAGCCCCGCGAAGAATGCGACGATCGTGAACCAGGACCACTCCGGATGGCTGTGGATGGTGCGCACCAGGGTGATGGCCACGATCGACACGAGGGTCAGCCACCAGAGCGCGTTCTCACGCGCCTCGGGTTGCGCGACCATGCGACGCAGACTCGCCTGTGCCTCGGTCGCGCCAATGGCGAGCACGCGCCGCGAGCGCCTGCGGGTGCGATGCGTCCCGCGCTGTTCGACGCGGCGGATGTCGTCTTTGGGGTTGCTCGCCATGGGTACCTCACGCCACCCCGCAAGGGGTGTGCAGGGGTTTTCTCCCGTTGCAGGCTTTTCCTCTCCGGGGACGCGTGCGTGGGACGGGCGCGTGTGGGTTGCGCGTGCGCGGGACGTATGCGGGGGACGCGTGCGGGGTGCGCGTGCGTGGGACGGGCGCGTGCGTGTGCGTCCCCGTCCCCTGCACGGAGGCCGGCGCGAAGGGACGTTTCTCGGCGCGCGTCGAATTCGCGCGTGTGAGCGTTGCGCGGGTGGAAAATCTGGCGGTCTGGTATCTCGGCTTCGGGAGACGCGAAGAGTTGGAGGCGCTGTCGACCACGCCAGAACTCGAGCGCCTGCTTGACGCCTGCGAGGCCGACTGCCTGCGCCTGCTGGGTGATTTTGCCGAACCCGCGGAGTCACCGGTGGCGCGCCGAGTCCTGCTGAACCTGCTGGCGGAAGACGAGCAGGGGCACATTGTTCGTGTGGCCAACGGGGCCGAACTGCGCCTGCGTGCCTGGCCAGGAAACAACAGCCTGCTTGACCTGCGTCGCGTATTTCCTGTGGAAATGACTTTCCGGCTCCACACAGATATCTTCGTCCCACTGCTGACGCATCGTGCCCTGGCCCGTCGCAACGGCGGGCGCCTTACTGCGTTTTTGCATCGCCTGCGCGTGGAACTCGGAGCGGAGGTGTTCGGGATCGAGGCGCCCGGCTACGAAAAGATGGTTGCGGCCTGGGGGTTCCACGACCCCGACCGTATCGGCCGCTCCTGTTGAGTCCGGGCTTTGTGCGATGAAAACCCGTGAACGCGACCTGCGTGGCGCATGCGACTGAGCGCGCAGTCGTCAACGGGCGCGCGCGCGCCTGCGCTGAGCGTCTCCTGGCCGTCTGTTCTGAGCGTTGGTCGCCAGGGCAGTCAGGGCAGGGTTCCATTTCAATGCCCCGAAAATGCTCGACGTGAGCACGCAAATCGCCTTCTTCAACTTCGTTCCCATTGTGGGAGGCGCCGAGATTGTCACGATGCGCCTGGCTTGCGGCCTTCACGCGCACGGTTGGGACGTGGCGTACCACGCGCGATCAGCCCTCCTTGACGCATGCCTGGAAGCCGGGGTGCCCGCACGCGCACTCTCTTTTGCGTCGATTCTGCGACCACCGCCGCTACACTATGCCTCGCACTTCATCAACATCTGCCACCTTGCAGCAAAACTTTCAACGCTTCGACGACCGTTTGTCGTCCACGCTGTCGGTGTGACGTCCGCAATCTACACCGTCAGGGCTGTGCCCCTCCGGGACGTGTCGGTCATCTGGCACCTTCACGACGTACTTGACCCGTCCCCGAAGCACAGGCTCATTGTTTCCAACCTGCTCAGGTGCCCGAACGTGCACGTTGCCTCGGTCTCCGATGCCGTGCTTTCATCGCTGTTGAGCTTTGGTGTCGACCCGCGACGCGTGGAACGGATATACAACGGCCTGGATCTCGACCAGTGGCGCCCGGTTGCGGGTAGCGGCGAGTTTCGTGCCAGCACGGGGACGCCCCCCGCCGCCCCCGTGCTGGCCTGTGTCGGAAACCTGGTTGCCTGGAAAGGGGCGGACGTCTTCATCGAGGCCGCACACCGCGTCGATCATCCAACGGCGCACTGGTGGATTGCGGGTTCAGCCTACACCGGCGACAGGACCTTTGAACTTCATCTCAAGAAACTGGCGGCTTCTGGTCCCGCGGCGCACCGTATTCATTTCCTGGGTCGTCAGGAGAACATTCGGGGGCTTATGTCAGAAGCGGATATTCTCGTGCAACCGTCTATCCGTCCCGATCCCCTTCCGACCACGGTGATGGAGGCCATGGCCCTGGCGCGTCCTGTTCTCGGCAGCCGGATTGGCGGCATTCCCGAGATGATCTCCGACGGTGAGACCGGTCTGCTCGTCCCCCCCGCGGACGCGTCCGCCCTGGCTCGAGCCATGGAGCGGATGCTGGCGGATTCCGCTGCAGCTCGCGGAATGGGTGCCGCCGGCCGCGTCGTTTGCGAGAGGCGTTTTGCCATCGATACGTGCGTGGAGCGGTTCGGGGACCTTTACCAGAGGCTTGCGTCCGCTCTTTGACGCACCCCGAATATCCTTGAAACGGGCGTGGTTGCTATGCTGCCCTACGTGCTTTTCAGGTCATTGACCGATGCCGTGCTCGCTTCTCTTCTGGCAGTATTAAGGTGGCTGCTGGGAGTCCGGCCAGATCTGAACCGATCACGTTCGCGATGCTTGCTGTCTGGTAGGGTCATGAAGTGGGAAATACACTGCCCCTGCTAGCTTGACAGCGTTCCTTTCTGGTCGTTGCTCTTGCTTTCAGCGAGCCGTGTGCACCATTCTCGGGATTCGACACAGGGAGGTGATTCGGCCCGAGAACGGTGGGTAGCCCGAGGTTTCGGGCGGCTCTACAAGCGAAGACGGTGGAGGTGGCCTTGAGCCAAGGGGTGGCGGGAAAGCAGACAGACCTGCTTCTACGTGCGGTTCTCGGTGTACGGCGCGTCGTGCGTGCACAGCGTGAGACCGGACCGTTGTTGCAAGGGGTCGCGCGTGTGCTGGTCGCAATCGGCGCGGCCCGTGCCGTGCGGATCGTTGACAACGCTGGCTGTTGCTTTGAGGCGGGAGAGTTTGCCGTTGCCACCGGACCCGGACCGCTCAGTCTTCCTCTTTGCTGGAACGAGCGCACATTCGGGGTGCTCAACCTCTTCCTCGCGGAAGACCCCGACGCGACCGGCCCGGACCGCTTGCTCGTGTCTTCTCCGCTTCTTGCTCCCCTGGATATTGACGCGTCGACCTCCGGTGTCTCACCGTCCGTTCTGGCGGAGCTTGCCGAGGAAGTTGCTTTTGCGCTCAGCAGTCTGGAATGCTGGCAGAAGGTGTGCGAGGAGCACGCACAGGCCAGGGTACTTGTCGACGCAGTGCCGGACGCGGTCTGGTGGAAGGATCTGGATGGGGTCTACCGCTTCTGCAACGTTTCCCTGGCGCGCCAGTTTGGCCGTCGCGTTGAGGATGTCGTCGGCCACACCGACTTTGACCTGGTGGACGAGGAGCACGCTGAGCTGTTTCGCGCCTGTGACCGGGAGGTTGTCAGTTCGCGCGGTCGCCTGGTTCGCGTATATCGGCATACGACTGATGGAGATTCCAGCGACCATGTCACGGAGGTGATCAAGACTCCTCTTTGCGGCGACAACGGTGAGTTGATAGGCGTTCTCGGAATCGGGCGTGACATCACGGGGCGCTGTCGCGTCCAGGAGGAGTTGCACGAGCGAGAGGAGCGGCTGCGTCTCTTTGTCGAGCATGTACCCGCAGCGGTCGCCATGTTCGACCGTGACATGCGCTATATCGTCGCCAGTCCACGCTTTGTGCAGCAGTATCGTATCGAAGCAGACATCGTCGGGCGCTCGCACTACGATCTATTTCCCGAATGTCCGGATCGTTGGCGGGAGGTGCACCGTCGCTGTCTGAGCGGGGCGATTGAGCGATGCGACGAGGACCCGTTTCCGCGTTCAGACGGCACGCTTGACTGGGTGCGCTGGGAGATTCGCCCGTGGACCGATGGTCGTGGCCGGATCGGGGGAATCGTCCTGTTCAGCGAGGTGATCACCGAGCACAAACTGGTGCGCACCGCCATTGCCGAGCGCGAGAAGCAGTTGCATACCATGTTTGCGCTGGCCCCCCTCGGGATCATCGTCAGTGACCGAACTGGGCGCTGTCTGAGTGTGAACGATGGCATGAGCGAGATCACAGGCTACTCCACCCACGAGTTGCTGCAGCTACACATGGCCGACGTGTGGCCTGAGGAGGATCGTGACTCCAACAGACTGTCCCTTCAGTGCATCGTACCCGGACAGCCCTGGGGTCCCACCGTCCAGCGATATCGTCGCAAGGACGGCAGTTTCGTGCCTGTCGAAGTGCGCACCACAGTCTTCGAGAGTGACGCGGGCGGAGAATCGCATCTGCTGACGATGGTGGGCGACATCACCCAGCGACTGGCGGACGAGGCTTTGCTGCGCCTTCAGGCGGCAGCGCTCGAGGCCGCACCGGACGCCATCGTCATCTGCAGCCCGTGCGGAACCATTGAGTGGATCAACGAAGCGTTCGTGCGTCTGAGCGGTCGTCCACGCGAGAGCCTGCTGGGGGACAGTCTTTCCAGGGCCGACAACGGCGTCGTCGGGGGGGTGCCTCTGGACACAAAGTTGAAGATTGCTCAGTCGGGCGCGGTCTGGCGAGGCAGACGGGTACGGGCAAGCAAGAATGGAGTCTCCAATCACGAAGAGGAGACCATGACGCCGGTTCGTGACACGCACGGTGCGGTCACGCATGTCGTCTCCATCAGCCACGACATATC
>JAJXVI010000048.1 GCA_021782195.1 bacterium
AATCTCGTGACCGGCCCGAACGCACAGGGCAAGAGCAACCTCCTGGAAGCGCTGTATGCGCTCGTCACGACGCGTCCGTACCGGGCAAATCGGGAACTCGACGTGATTCGCTTCGGGGAGTCTTTTGCGCACGTGCACGCCGATTTTGCCGCGGCCGGGCGCGAGGTGTCGTGCGAAGTCGCCTGGCAGCGCGCCGCAGAGGGACGCATGCGCAAAGAGGTGCGCCTCAATCGCCAGCCCGTGCCACGCCTGGTCGACATATTCGGCGTGGCGCGCATCGTGCTGTTCGCGCCACGCGACCTGGAGCTCGTGACCGGCGGCCCGGAAGCGCGGCGACGCTGGGTCGACATCGTGCTGTCGCAGCTTCATCCGACCCACCTGCACGCACTCACCCGGTATCGAACCGTCCTGGCCGAGCGAGGACGCATCCTTCGCACGCTGGCCGCGGGTGGAAGCGTGGACCCTGCGCTGCGCGAGGCGCTGGACGAACAGCTCGTGACCTGGGGAGCCACGATTGTCGAACGGCGTACGGGGACCCTGCAAAAGTTTGGCGAGCTGCTTGAGAAGCGCTATCGACAGCTCAGCGGGGGTCGGGAGTCGATTCGCCTGCGCTACGTCTCCTCGGCGCCCTGCTTGTCCGGAGAGTCAACGGCGGCAGCGATCCTGCGCTGCATCAACAAACGTTTTCGCGACGAGGTGGAGCGCGGGGCCTCCCTGTTCGGTCCGCATCGTGACGACATCGACGTGCTCCTGGACCGCCACGCATTGCGTCACTTCGGCTCACAGGGCCAGATTCGCTCGCTGAGCCTTGCCATGCGCCTCGCGGAAGCCGAGATGCTGACGCTAGACGGAGGAGAGCCCCCCCTGTTGTTGCTCGACGACTGCCTCTCCGAAATGGATTCGATGCGCCAGGACGCACTCTGGTCATACCTGTCGACCTGCGGACAGGTGTTTCTCACCACGAGCATATGGCCGCACGACCAGGCTCTCCCCTTCACCGGCCGCGTGTTCAGGGTCTGGGAAGGAACCGTGCAGGAGCAGAGGGACGCCGCATGACGGCCACTTTCCTGCGGCTCCCACCAACGGGTAAGGACGGGATGCGAGCCCGCACAAGCCAGAACAGGCTTTCGGCGAGCAACGGGGACGGCATATGAAGTCGCTGGGAGATTTTCTGCTGCCCCTCATGAAGCGCATGAATCTTTACGAGCCTGCCCGGGACCACCAGGCCATCGTGCTGTGGCCCGAAGTTGTGGGCCCGTTCGTACAGAAAAACACCGCTCCCGTTGCGATACGAGGTGGAATCCTGTTCGTGCGGACGTCAAGCAGCGCGTGGATGACCGAGCTGAGCGTCGGCTTTCGGACACAGTTCATCGCGGAACTCAATCGACGGATCGGCACGGAAATCGTCAAGGACATCCGCTTCCTGCCCCCGCCATTACCGCCCGCAGACGCGCCAGACCCGAGCACCGAGGAACTCGAACGCCAGCCTTTGACCACCGCCGACGAGCAGTTCATCGAGGAAGTCTCGGCAACCGTGGAGTCGCCCGAAGCGCGGAACCGACTGCGCCGCATCATGCGTCGCGATCGCGCGCTCCGGCGCGCTCGCGTCTGGGCCGGCTGGAAGTGCTGCCCGCAGTGCGAAGTGCTGACAAAGGATGGAGGGCTTTGCGCCACATGCGGACAGATGGCCCGCCGGGGGCGCATCGTGAACGTACGCAAGATTCTCATGAGAGCACCGTGGACTTCCCCGCTCGACCTCAAGAAACTCATGCCCGATCTCACCATGGAGGAGTACGAGCGCGTCAAAGGGCACATCCTGCGATCCCTGAAGAGCTCGCTCCAGACCTGGCATGAGCGCGCGCCAGCCGGACGGCACTTCAACGGCGAACTGCTCGGACGCGCCATGCGCTACTGCATGCTGCGCTACGGAAAACGGCCCGCCGAACTGACCCGCGAAGAAGTCGGGTGGGCACTGGGGCGCGTGCTTGCGGCGCGCGTCCCGGACTGACGCCTGGGAACCCGACGGCGGGCCTGCAAAACTCCTCCGCCCCTCAGCCTAGCAGCGAGAGCGGCGCAACCACGAGGAGTGAAAGCAGACAGGCAAGCGTGGCAATTCCGAGCACAGTCGAGACGGGACCAAGGACCGGTGCGAGGCCAGACGCCAGGCCGTCGAGTCCGGCGGTTCGGGCGCAGACATCTATCGCAAGCAATCCGAGCACGCCCAGAACAATGCCGGGAATCGCCATCCGCATGTCTGGCGCGGACGGTGCGGCAGACGAAAGCATGCCGCCAAGCACAAGAAGCGCAGGAATGGACACGTACCAGTGCCCCGCCACAAGCGCGGAGAGTTCGTGGAGAAAAGCGTGAAACGCCGTCTCAAGCCAGGCTTCCGACGGTTGAGGAACCATGAACGGGCGGGCCGCCGCCCGAAATGAAGGGCCAAACACCAACCATGACACGAGCAGTGAGACCAGGGTCGAACTCGCGATAGGGCCGGCTGCAATCACCGCCTCCCCAAGCCATCCACGCTTGAGATGGCGTACGTGCCCTGAATGCCACTGAATCTTCACCTGCGACACCGGCGTCAGGGTGAAGAGGCATCCCAGCAGATGACCGCACTCGTGCGTCGCCACGCCCAGCCACAGGAGCGCGCGAAGGGGACGGAACCGCATCGCTGCGGCCGTGAGTCTGCGGCGCATTGAAGCGGCCACCACGGTGATGATGCAGACGAGAATCAGCGGCGGACCGCAGGCGACAGCAAGCGTGCGCGCGGCAGAAATAAAACGGATCTCAAGACCCGTCAGCACAGGCACAGGTTCAAATCCCAGGATTGGCCATTCCACGCACACGTCATTCGAGAAGCGCCACGCCCCCGCCCTTCTCGGTGAACCGGGCGCAATATCCGCTGCGTGTCACGCGGGTCCGTGCGCAAGCGCGTCACGCGCGGTGGGCGGAACGCTTCAACGCGCCCGATGCCGCAGATTCTCGGGCATCGGGGCGACAAAGACCACCGCAACCTCCGTCTATTGCCAGTCGCCCGTCAGAAAGAACGGAGCCCAGCACGCGGGATCGGCATACTGAGGGTTTTTCATCATGGACAGCTGCACCGCGCGCAATGCCTGCGCCTTGGGCCGGCCCGCACTCAGCTGCGTGAAGAAGTCGCGCAACAGACAGGCAGCGGGAGAAAGTTGACCTGCGACAGATGGCGTCGCGCAACTGACGGAAGGGTCCCAGGAGGTGAGCAGGGCCGAGGGAATCCCTGCCACCGTCGCAGCCCAGGCCATGCCGAGCTGCCCATTACCGGCTCTTCCCGGCCCATGCCCGCCTGTACAGGAAGTCATGGCGATGAGGCTGGCTCTCAGCTTCATGTGTGCAAGTTCACGGGCTTCCAGCAGCCCGTCGGTATTCGAGCCGGCCGATGGCTGCGCCAGTGCCAGCGCACTGTAGAGGGGGATCTGATCGTCCATCATGCCATGGGTGGCAAAGACGATGTAGCGGTAACGGTCCAGATCGTGATCGGCACGCGCTTCCTGCGCCGCAATTCCGGTGTAGACCGCAGCGGTGGGGAAGACCTGCTTCAACACAGACGCCTGGTCCTGGGTGTCGGGCTGGGGCGTCAGCGCAAACTGCTCATGACCGGGAGCCAGGGTCCACGTGCGGTGCCCATACTCCGGATTTGCGAATACCACGGCAGTCGCCGGTGGGAGGGGCGCCTTTGACTGCAGTCGGGCTCGCTCGATAGCCGCGCGAAGGAGGTTTGCAGACGGGGTATACGAGAGCGCGTAGTCTGCCACCAGGTAGCGCGAACCGTTCATCAGGGCATCGAACGGAAGTTCACAGAGGGGCCCGTCCGGACACAGGATCAACTGCCCCGGCCTTCCTCTCAGCGCCGGCTTCACCAACAGGTCGTAGAGCTGTTGACCCAGTTCGGCACGTTTTCGTGCGGCCTCGAGAGGGCTGTGCTTCCACTCCGCACCTCGATGCATGCACGCGTCACGATACGCCTGCACGCGCTTTGCAAGATCTGCTGAGGCAATCTTCGCCGTCTCCACCGCACAGAGGCCACGAGGTGCAACGGTAAAGATCAGCGTCTGCGACGCGCAGACGACGTACTCGATAAAGAGCGCACCTTCCGGAACAAGGTCGGAGGTCATCGCAGCGTCGACGGTACGCAGACCGCGCGCAGCCGCGAGCATCGGACGTTTCTGGTACAGCTGCTTCTCAAAAACGTCGAGAGCCTTTAAAGCCGCCTGGCGAGCCTGCTCGCCAGCCTGCAGTCGAGCCGCATCCTGTGGATGAACCGCCAGGGTCGCACTCAAACGGGCATTGGCCTGGGCGAGGGCGCTTTCCAGCGCATCGCCTCGCGCGTGCTCCGCGGCATCAAGATAGCGATAGACGTGGATGCCCCCATTCGTCATCAGTTCATTCAAACTGCGATATCGCCCGGCCTCTGCCAGTCGGAAGGCCTTGTGATACTGGCCAAGCGCAAGCGCTATCCGTGCGGCATCGTGATAGATGACCAGGAACTGTTCCATCACCACGCTCCGCAGTCCCGGCGTCCCCCCCCACTCGCGCGAGGTCTCCACGCAGGCACGCGCCCCGTCGAGCGCCTGCAAAGCGTCTTTCAGACGCCCCAGGTTCTCGAAGCAGATGGAGCGGGAGTGAAAATCCCAGGCCTCGCCCAGCCTGTTTCCCACCTGCTGATACATCGGAAGCGCCATCCCATAGCGGTCGAGGGCATTGCCGAACTCGGAAAGGTAGAGGTATACATCGCCCTCTCCCTTGAGGCAGTCGGCTTCCCCGCCCACGTTCGCGACCTTACGGAACAGTCTCTCGCCGTTGGCGTAGTACGTCATCGCATCGTGCGGTTCCAGTGCCTGCAGCGCCACGTCGCCCTTGCTCTGCCAGCAGGTGGCCTCGCCATTCACGTCACCGCGCGCGTGGTCGAGATCGATGGCGTTGGAGTACATCTGCTGGGCTCGCACGTGGTTGTGCGTGAAAAAGGCGATTTCCCCCATCCCCTTGTAGCACGCTGACTCTCCGGCGGTATCGCCGACCCCACGATAGAGCGCAAACGCCTGACCGTAGAGATCGTTGCCCTGGGCAAAATCTCCCATCTGCACGGCCATGTCGGCTTCTCCCTCCGCACAGGAGGCCGCACTTGCCGTCTTCTTCAGACTCTCGTAGATGAGCCGCGCGCGATGGTAGTCATTCATTGCACCAACGTAGTCGCCCGTCTGGAATGACACGTCGCCCAGACTCTGGATTGTGTATGCTTCGGATTCACGGCGACCCAGCGAACGATAGATGGCCAGCGCCTTCAGGTAGCGCGCAGTGGCCTGACGGTGATCGTTCTCTGCACAACAGACGTCGCCCTCGCCCTTGTAGCAGTCGGCTTCTCCCTGGCGTGAACCGATGGTCCGGTACGCATCACGAGCCCTTCCGTAGCTCGCAAACGCTTGGGTGTGCTCCCCGGCCGCGTTCTGGGTCACAGCCAGACTGACGTAACTGTCGGCCACCCCCTGCTGGTCGCGCGCGGCCGTAAACTGCGCCACTGCCTTCGCATACAATGCACACGCCTGTACATTCTGGCCCTGGGTAGAGGCCAGGTCTCCTTCTCCGCGCAGGCAGTTGGCCTGACCGTCGTGATCACCCAGTTTTTCGTACACGGCGAGAGCCTGCGCATACGACGCGCCCGCGGACACTGTGTCACCGAGTGCGGCCTGCGCAGCACCGCGGTCATAAAGCGCGGAAGCCACCTGCGGTGGCGCGTTCAGCAACTGTGCCGCATTGAGGGCAATCTCCGTCAGTTTGAGCGTCTCTCGCCGCGATTGATGGCCGTCCTCCGCGAGGTTGAGCACCTGATCGACAAATGCGGCGTCAATGCGCGCTCCCGCAGAGACGAGCAGGGCGTGACGCGCCCTGGAGGTCGGGGCAGCAAGAAGCCTGGTGAGAAGCCCGCGGTTCACGGTCGACATCCCCTGGGCGGCCGCAACCCGCCACAGACCCAGCCCCAGGATGAACACGACCATGCCTCGCCAGCAGAAGATGCGAATGCGATTCACTGGTAAAGGCAGCCTCCTTTCGCCGGCTCACACGCCCTCGCCATTTCCTGCCGAAAAAAACGATCACTGCCACGTCAGCGCGACGCAAGAAACTGCGCCTGCGGCCCCGCGCAGGCCGCAGGGTGGCGCACTGCGTCACCCCGCGAGCCCGAGAACACGTTCTCTATCCCTGCAGCGAAGCCCACGAACGCTCTGCGGGCTGACCGCGGTCAACGGGCAGACCTGTCGCGTGCCAGCCTGGCTGGATTCCGGTCGGGCCCTGCCCTCCCCCCCATCCTGCAAAGCTGTCAGCCACATTGCGATAGCCGGCCTGCTCAAGCATCTGGACCGCGCGGGCCGAACGCCCACCGGCCTGACAACCCAGAATGAGCGGGGCTTCCGGTGAAAACTTTCCCGACAGCGCATCGAAGAACTTCGGGTTGGGAACCATCTGCCCGGCCTGACGCAACATCAACGGGATGTTCACGGCTCCCTGGGGATGGCCTGCTTCGAACTCTTCTACCGACCTGACATCAACATACGTATACCCGCTCTTCTGCATCAAGTCATACGCTTCGTGGGGGGAAACCTGCTTGGCCACGTTTCATCACTCCTGATCGGTCTTGTGGAGGGGCCGTGGGAATACCGCCTCGCCTGGGTTGCGCGGAACGAAAAAACGGCAGCACACGCTCACGACCTTCAGGCCGGACGGCCTTCTGGCTCGCGACGCCCCGTGGAAGCCATTCGTCGAGCTCCGGCCGCCTCCTCCCTGACGCGCGCGAATTGGGACTTCCTGCCCGCGCAATGCCCGTGAAGTGAGGGTAGCCAACCCTCTAGCGTTCTCTTCCGTTTCGGCAAGGGAAGCCGGTCGCACAACGCGAAACACGTCCATTGTGCGGATGCATCATCGCGTGAACCCGGCAGACATGTTCGTGCAAGGCCGATGATGGAACTCTTTGACGGCTCTGGCCGCAGGCTTTTTTCCGCGCTCTGGCGTCTGCACGGGCGCAAACCATCTGAAATTTCAGACGACCTTGCCGAGTGGATCGGCAAGGTGCTGTTACTCTTCGTTGCGCTTGTCCTTGCCAACCTGACCTTCACGGTCCTGCGTTTCGCGCAGGAGGTCGAGTACTCCCTGAACACCGGCTACCAGGTGAATCTGCTTGGCGCCGTGGCTTCGCTCGTGCTGCTCTGGTGGTACTCCGCAGATCCGCACCGACGCCTCGTGACGACGCTCAATCTGGGGCTCGCACTGGTCACGGTGCTGCTGCTCGCCCCCGCATTCTGCGGCTACAGTTCATCCCCCTGGTGGCTTCTCATCCTCCCACTGTCGGCTGCAACGGTGCTGCCACGCCTGCAGGCCATCGTGTGGGGTGTGATCGCGGCGGTTGGAATGCTGTTCGGGTTGCTCGCGGTCCCCATGCTTTCGCGCACGCCGATGGCGCCCGAACCACTGGCCGAAGCTGTTAGCAGCCGTGTGATGCTCGCGCTCCTGGTAAGCGCCATTGCGCTTGGCATGCGGCGCATTTCTGACCGACGCGCCGCGGGGCTGCGCGAAGCCCAGGTCGTGCTGTCCGATACAAACCGTCACCTGGCAGAGCTCAGCGAGGCGAAGAGCGTGTTCCTGGCCACGGTCAGTCACGAGATGCGCACGCCATTGAACGGCATCCTCGGAATGACGGCCCTGGCCCTCACCACGCCGCTGCCTCCCGTGGCCCGCGACTACGTCCACTCAGCCCGGGAAAGCGCCGCCAGCCTGCTCGGGATCATCAACGACATTCTCGACTTCTCCAGGATTGAAAACGGAACCCCAAGCATTGAAGCGGTCGAGATGGACCTGCATCCGGTGCTCGTGGAATCGCTTCGCCCCCTTTTCTGCCAGGCCACCGAACGAGGCGTGAACGTGGCATGCATCGCCAGTCCTGGCCTGAAGCGCTTGCGCGTGGGCGACCCGATGCGGCTGCGACAGATCCTGGTCAACCTCGTCGGCAATGCGGTCAAGTTCACGCCAGAAGGACACATCGTGGTGCGCCTGTCCGCCGGGTCGCCGCCGTCTTCAGGCGACTCCGGCATGGTCAAGACGAACGCCGAGCCCCACGCACCGGACCTTGCGCCGCAAACGCCACCACCGGCGTGGCTCTCCATCGAGGTGACCGACACCGGCGTCGGGATTCCGTTCGACCGACAGACGTCGATCTTTGAACCTTTCACCCAGGTCGACAGCTCGGTCACGCGCCTGTACGGGGGAATGGGCCTGGGCCTTTCGATTGTACAGAAGATCTGCGCCTGTCTCGGGGGCCAGATCACCGTGAGCAGCCAGCCTGGGAGCGGGTCCACCTTCACCGTGCTGGTGCCTCTGCCCGAGCGAACATCACCTTCTTTCCCCACGCCGCCGTGCGAGGAGGTTGTGAGAACGGGGCTGCCCTCAGAAGACAGATCTGCGCACCCGGCGCTGCCACCGCAGGAACGGTGCGTTCAGGAACTTGACGCCCCGGCAAGCGCACCATCCCTGCCGCACCGGATTCGTCACATCCTGGTACTTGCGGCCGACCCTCACGACGAGCAGACCTGCGCGCTACAGGCGACCTTCGAATGCGCCGACGTGCGGACAGAGGCGCTTGACTTCGAGGGAGGCTTGCAGCGCTGGGAGAAAGCGCCAGACGCGAAACGAGCGCGCGCGGACGGTGAACCGGTGCTGCTTTGCGCACACGGATCGCCGGCGGATCGCCTCCTCGCACTTGCAAGGCGTCTGTCAGGGACGTGGGGTGGCCCGGTGGTGCTGGTGGTTCCGCCGGTCAGCCTCGGAGGACTGGCCGCGTGGATGGAAGCCGGCGTTGCCGACCTGCGGGTGAGTCCATTTTTCGCGGAGGACGTGGAAAGCATGCTGACGCACCCGCCGCCCCCGCGCGCGCTCCCCGAGGAAGGGCAAGCCGCGCAGACATCTCCCTCACGCCTTCCGTCGGACGTCTGTGCGCAAGATTCACCGCGGCCTCTGCTCGTCGCACCCGAGAGATCGCTGCACCGTTTGGAGGGACCGAGTGCGCCTCCTGACCAGACCTCGGAAGAGGGTCGTCGGCGCGTGCTTGTCGCCGAAGACGACCCGATCAGCCGCGAAATCGCGCAGATTCTTGTGGAAAAGGCGGGTTATCACGTCACCGTCACAGAGAACGGGGCACAGGCGCTGGACGTGTATGGCAGGGGTGGCGTCGATCTCGTGCTCACCGACATCCGGATGCCTCTCATGGACGGCACCGAACTCGTAGGCCGCATCCGAAAGCTCGAAGAGCGCGGCAAGAAACGCACGCCCGTCGTGGCGCTGACCGCTCACGTACTGCACGGCGACACGGCCGCCCTGCTACGGTGCGGTTTTGACGCCTGCCTCACCAAGCCGATCTCCATCGAGATCCTGCACGAGACCCTGGGCCGGTTCGCACGCCACGCCCCTCCCCCCGAACGGCCTCCTTGCCCATCAC
>JAJXVI010000049.1 GCA_021782195.1 bacterium
GTGTTGGGTAAATCCGCAAAGAGTGGGATGTTCCGATGACGAGCGTGGCGTGTAAATCCGCAAAGAGTGGGATGTTCCGATGACGAGCGTGGCGTGTAAAGCCGCAAAGAGTGGGATGTTCCTGATCACGTTGCTCGCCCTGCTCGTCCTGGCTGTTCCTCTTCTTCCGCAGCACGCTCCCACGGGCTGGACCTCTTCGACAGACTTGCCCATCCGGCCACTGACGCTTCGGGCACACGACCGTGTACTCGTGCTGGCGCCCCATCCTGACGACGACGTGCTGGGGTGCGGTGGTGTCATTCAGCAGGCGTTGCAGATGCATTTGCCTGTCCGGGTCTGTTTTTTGACCTGCGGCGACGCGAACGAGTGGTCGTTTTTGACCTGGTCGCACCGGATGCCGGTTACGCCCGGTGCCGTGCTTGCCATGGGGGGGCGTCGTCACGACGAGGCTGTCAGAGGGGAAGCCCGACTCGGCCAGCCAGCCGACGGCCTGACCTTTCTCGGATACCCGGACGCTGGAACGCTTGCCATGTTCACATCTCACTGGCGTCCGTCACCACCCTACCGCGCAGTCTTCACGCGGGCGACTTCGGTGCCGTATCGCTTTGCACTGCGTCCTGGCGCACCCTATGTCGCCAACTCGGTCCTGGCCGATCTGACGCAAGTTATCCGAAATTTTCGCCCGACCTGTATCTTCGTGTCGCATCCGCTTGACCAGAATGTCGACCACCGTGCGCTCTATCTGTTTACCCGGGTGGTACTCTGGCATGTGCACCTGGTTCCAAAGCCGCGCCTGTACCCGTATCTGGTTCACATGAGTGGCTGGCCGAAACCAGGGGGACTGCACCCTGACCTCGATCTGCCGGTGTGCACCGCTTTTCCTGGGGACGTCTGCTGGAAGGTGCTGCACCTCGACGGGCCCGAGGTTGCAGTCTGCGAACGCGCGATTCGCGCCCACCAGACCCAGATGTCGTACAGTGCCACGTACCTTCTGTCATTCATACGGCGCACGGAGCTTTTCGGCGATCTGAAGGAAGTTCGACCCGGTGGACGGTCCGCTCAGCCCGCATCGGTCGCTACGCAGGAGCGTGCTCCGCCCTCCGGGGAGTCCTACCGCGTCGAGGTGGGTACGACATTGTCTCCGGCTCCCGGTCGAAGGCGCGTGGATATCAGCGTCGAGCCGGTCCGACTGGGTGGACGTGAGTGGCGCTTCCTGCGGTGTGCGCATGGTTACCTTGAGCTCGGCCTGCAGTATGCGAGGCCGATCGCGCTGGAAACGCACGCGGTCTTTCACTTCTTTGGTGACCGCTCGGATCGTCCTTTCCCTCGTATGCCCCACATCACAGTCAGTGTTTCGCCAATCTCGACGCGTGTGTACGATGGGAGGAAGTTGCTTCCGTCCCGGACCGTGCTGGTGAGGCGTACCGACCACGAAACCGTGGTTGGCGTATCGTTGAAATCACTTGCATTCCCTCGGCACGTGCTGGTCTCGGCGCTCTCGTCAGTCGGTGGTGTCAACCTTGACTACGACTGGTGGGCGACCGTCACGATGCCCCGTTGAAGGGCGAATCCGGCGTCGTGTGGTGAATCCTAAACACCGGGTGACCCTTGTTGCGTCTTGAGGAATGCAGGCCACCCGAACAGTCTTGTTGTGCTCTACGGAGAAACCGTGCGATCTGCCAGGGGATGCCACTTCAAGTGCGAATCATGCCTCCCCTGCCACTGACGTCAATCAGAACAGAAGGGCCGGTTCTCAGACCGGATGGAGGTGCCTCTTTGTACAGGAGATTTTTTTGGGTAGTCGTTGCGCTTTTCTGTCTCTGCACGGCGTGGCCGCTAGTTGCAGCACCTTCGCGAGGAAAGGCGCGCAAGCCGCCACTGCCCTCTCGGTTGCTGTGCGTTGTCTGCGAGCATTACGACCGTGTCCTGGTGTATCGCGCCGACGCGCGTGGCAGGCTTGCCATGTTGTCGCATGGCATCGGGGTGCAGGCGCCGCGCGATGCAGTCTACAATCCACTCTACCGTCGCCTGTACGTATCCGCGGATTACATGTCGCGCCCCTGCATCGTGACCTATGCGCTCGACGCGCACAATCACTTTCATCGAGTGGGCGACCCGGTTCCCACGGCGGTGGAAGGCCCTCAGCTCGTGCTCGCCGGCTATCGGCTCTACGCGTGGAGTCCTCGGGGAACCCAGATGTTTACGCTTGACTCCACCGGCCAGCCGACGGGTCTGCCACAGAGCGCTGTCGGCAAGGGGGTGGACGCTCTGGTACTTGGTCGTGCCAACCGCGTGGCCTATGTGCTGAGCCGAGGTAAAGTGGGCGTGCGGCGGATTGACCCGGGAACGGGTGCTCTCGGGAGTGCGCTCGGTATGGACGTTGACCCTGGCTATGGAACTTCGGGGATCGAACTCGACCCTTCCGGTCGCCACCTCTACGTGTTGCTGCTCGGTGGCGCGGATCAGCACGTTCGCATTTTTGACGTGAGACCGGACGGCAGCCTGGTCCCGTCGGATGCGGCTACGAGCGCGACGACCGACGAGGCACAAAAGCGAATGTTCTTTGACGGTCCTTGCGTGTACGTGACCAATGTCTCCGATACCATCTCGATCTTCCTGGACAATGAGGGAACCGGGCACCTGACGCGTCTCTACCGGCCTGTTCCCACGGCTCACGGAGTGGACGGGCTTGTGTTCTTTTCCCGCTGGGCCTACGCGGTGGGTGCCGACGATCACAGCATCTGGGTGTATCGCGTAGATCCGCGTCACCACCGGCTGCATCGCGTGCGGCAGGTGTGGTTGCCAGATGGCGTGGCAGGCACGCGCATCATGTGGTTGGGCGGATCACGCTCGGCGGACGCACGAGAAAGTACGGGAGCCTCGTCCACGGCCCGCCCTCAAGCGGGCTCACGGCCGGGTCATCGATTGACGCCGGGAGTGCTTCCGACCCCCGCCGACTGACGCTGTGGACCGCGGGCCTTTCACCGCTTGAGCACGCGCGCGTTCCCCCGAGCGGTGAAAGCCGTCTTCAAGAGGGCCGCGGTCCAATCCGCACCGCGTGACGCGTGCGTCTGGAAGGGGCGGTTTTCACGCTGTGCAGCGAGGGCACGGTCAAAAAGCCATCGCGGGTTGGACGGTCTCAAACCATCCAGCGCATACTCTGTGACTGCTGGTCGAGCGTGAGCACCGTGCGCTCGTAGAGGGCACGCGCCTCGAGCGGGCTGTTGCCGATGCACGTCACGCCCAGCTTGCCGAACTCACTGAGCGCTCCGAGCAGATGAAAGACGACGCCGGTGTTCGTCGACGACGCGTAGTGCAGGCCGCTGTAGGTCGTGATGTCAATCAGGTCGTGCGGCGACAGTCCGCGATACCGTTCCGACTCCAGATTGTCGGAGGCGACATAGAACTTCGACTTGCCAGAGGCCATCTTGAACTGACCGAGTTGAGACACGTACGTGCCACCGGTCAGAAGCTGCAACGTTCGGAAGGGGTGGGTGGTGCCGCCTTTGCGCAGGTTGATCTCAATGGCGTACATGATGGTGCGGCGACTCTTGTGATCCGGAATGGCGAGATAGTCGATGGACAGGCGTCCAAGCACGCCCTTGGCGGCAAGCGCCTGGCCGAGGATGCGTGCGCCCTGATGCAGTTCGTGGCTGTATGTATGTCGTGCGGGGAAACTGCACCCGATGAAGACCTGGCCGTCTGGGCCGCCCAGGATCTGGTCGTGGGTGCTGATGAGCTCGACCTGACGGAGCGGATTGACGCGCAACTGCACGCTTGGTGAGGTTTTTCCCCGCCCTTCAATGAACGATTCCACCACGCCCTGCATCTGGCGGAACTTCTGGGCGTAGGGCTCCCACTGCTGGTCTTTTGCCTGAAAGCGGATGGTGCGCGGCATGTCGGCACGTACCACGGTACTGGCTTCTTCCAGCGTGAGGGGACCCTTTCGGCGCAGGGCGTCGAGGCGGTAGATGCCGTTGCCGTCGCCAGAAAAGCCGTCGTTGAGCTTGACCACGACGCGTCTGAGGTCTGGCTTGGAGATTGCCAGTTCAGCCGTGGCGCGTGCGATGTCGTGCTCGTCGCGCAGATCTTCGTAGCCGTCTGGCATGAGCACGCCCTCGGTACGAAAAAGCTTGCGTGCTCCGCTCTTTGTTCCCCAGTTCAGCAGTCCGGGATGAGCGCCGTACAGCGGAACGTTGAGTGCGACTGAGAGGCGCATTTCCAGGGGAGTGACGTTGAACGCGGTCAGGTGGGCGTGGTTGGTATTGCCGATGCAACGTCGGAGACGCTCGAGTAGCGTCGGGCGCTCCAGAATCTTCTGCGTGAGCGGGCGAACCGACCCGTCGTAGGTGGAGAACATGTGGAGGCGCTGGCGTGCGTGGGAGTAGGGGACGCCGGGCAGAAGTTGCAGGAGATAGTCGATGATCTTCTGATGCACGGGCAGGGAGCTTACAAAAACCACCCGCGTCTTCGGCATCGCAAGCAGGATCAAATGGAAGAGCATCCGCTCCTCGTAGTGTACCACGCCCTTGAGCTTGTGCATCTCCTCGACATCCAGAGTGAGCGACGGGACGACGACGACGGTCTGCTCGGCATATGGGTTGTGAATGACCGACTGCCAGAGGGCGGAGAGGCGGGTCTGCAGGACGTTGAAGCGCGCGTCCTCCGCGGCCGATCCCGGTGGGGGATAGTCGCCTTCTCCTCCTTCGAGACATTCGGGTCTCGCGAACATCGACGGGGTGTTGTCGAGCACGTCGGCAATGATTTCTGGATGCGTCTGAGGCACAGCTGCCCTCCCCGTTCCGCGCAGCCCAAGGCGGGTTGGCTCGCGCTGTGCGAAGGTTTCTGTGTCTGTGGCGAGTGCCCTGCACGACAGCCACAACCGTGCGACCTCAAACGCGCGTGTCGGCAGCACGGTGACCGGCAGCATCAACGGCGCTGCCTGGACAAACAGCGTCACATACACCGGCGGGGCGCGGTTGGGGCTCTATTACTACACCGCCAGCACGAACACCCAGTATCCGATGACGCTGACGAGTTCCTCATTCTACGCCAACGTTCCCGAACCGGCGACTGCCACGCTCTGGGCCGTCCTGGCGCTCGCTGGGAACCTGGTGTGCGCGAACCGAAGGCGCGCCTCCCTCACCCGCTCACAGCCCGCCTCCGGCGCTCGGGGACGTCCCCCCCGCTCCCGTTGCTCTCCCCGCTCCGCCCGTTCCGCCTGGGGAGGGGACGGGATCCTGCAGCCGCTGGAAGCCCGCCTCCGGCGCTCGGGGACGTCCCCCCCCCGCTCCCGTTGCTCCCCCCGGGCGTTGCGTGCGGCGGGGCCAGGATCGGGGACTCGCGCGCTGAACCTGTGGGCACGGACCGAAATGTCGAAAGAGGTAGATGTGCAATGACTGTACCCGGGCTTGTTCCCGCGAAGACCGCACTGGTCGTGATCGATTTGCAGAAGGGGATCGCGGCCTTTCCCACGCAGCCATATCCTTCCGCGCAGGTGGTGCGGAACACCGTTCGAATTGCAGAGGCAGTGCGCGCTGGCGGAGGATTTGTCGTTTTCGTGCGTGTCACCGGCTCAGCGGATGGTCGCGACATGCTCACGCCCGACTGCGATGCCCCCATGGGCGCAGGTGTGACGCGCACCAGTGACTGGGCCGACCTTCTGCCGGAGCTTGGAGTCACTGAAGGCGACCACATTCTGACGAAGCGCCAGTGGGGCGCCTTCTATGGGACCGACCTCGACCTTCAACTGCGTCGACGGGGTCTGGACAGGATCATCCTGACGGGAATTGCAACGTGCTTCGGCGTTGAGAGCACTGCGCGCGCCGCGTACGAACTCGGATACGCGCAGGTGTTCGCGGAAGATGCGATGACGTCGCTTACCGCCGAGGGTCACACGCACACCGTGAGCCACATCTTCCCGCGACTCGGGCGGGTTCGCAGCACCACCGACATCGTGGCTGCCCTCGAGGCTTCTGCGAAGTCCTGACTTGATTTCGTCGACTCATCGTCGACCGACGCTCGCGCCCCATCGTTTTCCGGGTGCGGGCGTACGCCGGGACATCAATTACCTGCTGTACGAGTTGCTGGAAGGATGGATTTTTCTTTCAGTTGTCGGTACAATCATGTCAATTACACACGGAGGTGTTGCGAGATGGCGTGGCCAATGGGATTCAACAGCATGGCCGGCATGAACCCGATGATGATGATGGGGAGTGGCTATGCTCCCATGGCGGGGATGTCGATGATGTCCCCGGGCATGCTCGGATGCGGCGACACCTTCATGATGACCTCGGCACTCTACCCGATGGTCGAGATGAGCATGATGGCATCGCTTATGCCGCAGATGGGGGGCTGCATGCCGACGATGGGTGGAATGATGCCGATGTGGCCGAATTCTCCCATGTTCGGTGGCTCGTTCATGCCGACGATGGGTGGAATGATGCCGATGTGGCCGAATTCTCCCATGTCAGGTGGCTCGTTCATGCCCACGACGAGTGGAATGATGCCGATGTGGCCGAATTCTCCCATGTCAGGTGGCTCGTTCATGCCGACGACGAGTGGAATGATGCCGATGTGGCCGAACAGCCCGGGATGGAACGGTCTGCCCGGGCAGCCTGGAATGTGCGAATGTTCCGCTCCCGCGTTTCCTGCGAGTGCGGGAAACCAGGCATCGCGCGCGGTTCAGGTCGCCGAGTCGCAGGTGGGCGTCACGGGATGCAATCCCGGCCAGGTGTGTCAGTACACCCAGGGCCGCAGCGAACCGTGGTGCGCCGACTTCGTGAGCTGGGCGTATGATCGGAGCGGCGGGAGCCCGTTCGGTCACCGTGCCGGGGTCGAGAGCATCAAGCAGTGGGGAGAGGAGAAGCATCTCTACCACGACCGCGGGTCCTATCGTCCGCGTCCTGGCGACATCGTGGTGTTTGGAGCTGACCAGCACACCGGAATTGTCGAAAGCGTCGACCGTGATGGCACGGTTCACACGATTGAGGGCAACACCAACGGGTACGGAATGCACGGCGGGCGCTCCGCGAATCAGGGGGCCGTGGCCCGGCATGCCTATGCAGCGAACAGTTCCTATCTCACCGGTTACGTGGACATGCAGAAGTTCCAGTAGTTTGCCGTGTCGCGACGGGTTGACCGGCGCGACCTTTTCCGGCCACGCTTGCAGACGCCTCTGTGCGAGTCAGTGTTCGCAGCCAGGATACGTCCACCCCTGACCCGCACTGAAGTAGCCGTGCGCGATCAGCGTATGCGTGGTATGAGTCGTTGCGTGCACTGCAGAGCCGACAGGTCCGCTGGTGGTCTCGAGTTCCTTGAACGGTGCGAGCCCTTTTTCAGCGTCGAACCAGATCTGTCCGCGCAGTTCCAGATAGACGTGTAACGGTTCCTGGGTCTGCGGCATGGTTACCGTCCATTCGGTGGCGGGGGCGGTCATCCGGATGATCGCCAGCGTGCGTCCGTCTTCAACGCGGTCCTCTTCGTACTCGCACGCAACTTCCAGCACTGCTTCGTTTCCGGCTGGCGTGATTGGCATCGCAATCACCTGTGACCATCGGTCACCCGGCTCGACTTCGTGTTCGGGAAGCACGTGCATCGACGGTGACGTCAGGGTGCTGTACTGGCGGGCGTATCCCAACGGATCGACGAGGGCGTATGCGACCTGGTGCTGGCCGGCGAGCGCCCCCTCCGTGGCGCGCGGGTCCGGGTAGTCGGGGACGGTGGTGCTGACCACGTGCGCGCAGCCATCGGGTTCGAGAGCGACGACGCGGCTGGCCAGGATGGCGGCCCAGAACGGAGGGGACGTCAGCCCGGTCAACTGTCCTTCCTCGGTTTGTGTGCCCGTAAGGGTCGTGGCGACGCGCACACGGGTGGTCTGGCCGACGCGATAGGCATGGCGGAGAAGCGGCATAAGCTGGAACTACACGATGAGCTGACATGTGTCCTTCTCTACGCAGTGACGCGCATCGCGATTTGAGGAAGCTGTCGCGCGATCGTCTGTGCGCTACGCGGGGCGGCGCAATGCGGACCGGCCCTCCCGCCACGCTGCGTGGCAGGAAGCGCATTCCCGTGGACCGAACGCGCCCCCATGTCGCTTCCTTCCTGGCCTCAGGGCATTACCGAGCGTGTTCGCGAGCTCTACGAGCGTTATCCGTTTCCGCCTCCGGTGGCTTCCACCCGCCCGCCGTCGCTGGAAGGCTGGTGCAACTACACCTGGTTGTACTACGCGGCCATGAATGAGTGGCGCTCGTGCGCCGGACGTCGCATCCTCGACGCTGGGTGCGGCACCGGTGAGACGCTCTGGCCTGCGTACTTCAACAATCCAGGAGCTGTTCTCACGGGTTACGATCTGAGCGAGGCGTCGCTGGCCGTTGCTCGCGAAAAGCTCGACGCGATCGGGGCCACGGCGGTTGAACTGAAGGCGTGTGACCTCGGTGCGATCGACCGGCCGCCTGCGCTTTTCGATCTCGTGTTCTGCACGGGAGTGCTCCATCATCTTGCCGACCCGCTGGCGGGTCTGCGAAACCTGACGCGACTGCTTGCGCCCGACGGGATCATGGTGATGATGCTCTATGCCCACGAGGCCCGCCGCGAAGTACTCAATGTGCGTGAAATCCTGGGAATGCTCGCGGGTGGGGAGTCGCTTGAGCGCAAGGTGGAACTCGCTCGTCTCTTCTTTCAGGGCCTTCCGATCGGTCATCGTCTGCGCAACCCGAGTGCGGTGGGTGACGACATCCCCGCGTATATTGCGCACGATGAGAACCTGCTCGACATGTTCTTTCATCCGCGGGAGGTGACCTATACCGTCAAAGAGATGTTTGACCTTCTTGACGAGGCCAGTCTTGAGCTGGTGCGTTTTCTTGACGAGCCAACTTTCGCGCTCGGTGCGCTGGGCGACCGGGAACTGCAGAGGCGCGCCGCGTTCCTGTCACGTCGTCAGCGCTATCATCTGGCTGATCTGCTCTCCCCGCATGGCCACTACAGCTTCATCGTGCGCCACCGTGCGCATCGTCCGCGCAGCCGCCCGAACCTCGATCGTCCCTCAAGCGTGATTCCTGTGGTCTCCCCACTGGTGAGGCGCGTGGATGTTCGTCCAGTTGTGTCAAATCCGTTGCTTCCCCTCCGCCCGCAGATCGAGGTCGGAGGGTTCGGCGTTTCCGTCTACGATCTTGACGAGGAGAGTCGTTGCGTGCTCGAGCTGTGTGACGGGAGTCGCACGCTTTCGCAAGTTCTCGGGGACTCCGGTTTCGAGTCTGAGACGACGTTGCGGGTAGTGCGCAAACTGGCCGAGATCGGAAGCCAGTCGCAGATGCGACTGCGCTCGATCAATGCGCTGGCGATCGTGCTCGCCCAGTCGTTCCAGCAGATCTCGTCGGTCGCGCTCGTCATCGGCGGATATTA
>JAJXVI010000050.1 GCA_021782195.1 bacterium
GGCGCTCATGGGGCGGAGTATGCGAGCGCCCTAACGCCACGGGCCGTGACTGCCCTCACAGATCGCCGGCGCCGTTAACATAACCGGAACCAATTCACAGAATGCCGGCGGCGCGGCAGACTCCGCCGTCCCGCTGGATCCACCTGCAATGCTGCGCACCCTGCTCCACAAGTCCTGGCGTCTCCTCTACGGCGCGTACTCGCTCACGGCCCTGGCGGTGCTGGTCACCTTTGCAGCGCTGATGGCGCTGCTCGTGCCGCGCCTCGCCTGGAGGCGCACCGGAGCATTTCCCGCTCCATCGGAGGGTCTGCAGGAGCGCCCGCACGCTCCTCGGAAGCTTGCGCCCCCCGAGGAGGCATGACAGATGGAAACGCAGACATGTGCCCTGGTGGAGAGCGACGTTCGGGAACGCGTCGGCTGGATCACCCTCCAAAATCCGGCGAAACGAAACGTGCTCTCAGCCCGGCTTATCGCGCAACTCCTGGAAACCCTGGATGCGTTCAAGAACGACCGCATCCCCGTCGCCGTACTACGGGCGCCCAGCGGCACCAATGTCTGGTCCGCGGGGCACGACATCACCGAACTCCCGCGCCACGGACGCGATCCGCTCGGTTACAACGACCCGCTCGAGCAGTTGCTACGCGCGGTGCAACAGTACCCCGGGGTCGTCATGGCGATGGTGTCTGGCACGGTGTGGGGAGGCGCGTGCGATCTCGTCCTCACGTGTGACATCGCGATTGGCGACGCGTCCACAAGTTTTGCCATCACCCCCGCGAAGATCGGACTCCCCTACAACGTGTCGGGGATCCAGCACTTCATCAGCCGCCTCGGTCTCAATCGGGCCAAGGAGATGTTCGTGACCGGGCGTCCCGTCGACGCCGAGCACGCGAGGCGCTGGGGAATTCTCAACCACCTCGTGGAAGCTGACGCGCTCGAGCCGTTTACAACGTCCATGGCGGCAGACATTGCCGCAAACTCCCCGCTCGCCATTGCGGCGATCAAAGAACAATTTCGCACCCTCGACAACGCACGCCCGGTGAGTGCGGAAACATTCGAGCGCATCCAGGGGTTGCGCCGCAAGGTCTATGACAGCCACGACTACACGGAGGGGATCGAAGCGTTCATCGAGAAGCGTCCGCCGGTCTTTCGCGGCGACTGACGCCGTTCCCACGCCGGTACGTCGAATTCACAGCCTGGGGGACGCGGACACCCCCGCACCCTCGTCTCCCCGACACCCCCGCACCCCCGACAGGATTGACTGGCGCAACCCCACATACGAGTTGCGTCGAGCATTGCGCATCCACGGAAACGCTCAGTCCTCGCTGCGTCACGCCAGCTCCGTCCTCCTCGCATCGGTCGAAGACCGCAGTCAGGACTGGGGTAACACCTGGCACGACTCCGCCGTTCCTCCCATCCAAACTCCACCTCCTGCACTAGAAAGAACTACCACCGCACAAGACCTCTGTCGTATCCGCGCCCGAGTATAACTCCCCATTCATTGAGAAAGAATGAAGTTGTGGCCCGGATGGAATCGTCCGGGGACGGACATGCCACTCCGTCCCCAGACAGACAGAGGTGGATTTTGTATGAAACGGCTGCAAATTCTACTGGCCCTTACAATTCTTACTGCCAGCCTGCTCGTGGGGTGCGGCGGAGGCGGAGGAGGTGGCGTACCATCGGGTGTAAGCGGAACAGGGGGAGGCACGGTATCGTCCACTACGGGAACGAGTACAGTCATTCCGTATGCCACTCCTGACGCGGGAGCGACACCAACACCAACGCCGACACCAGTGCCGAACACCACGCTCAGCGTGACCTACTCGACGGGCGTGCTTCCGACAGGAACAACCACCATACTCGCCACTGCCTACGACGGCACGGGTACGACGGTGTTCGGCCGCAACAGCTACGCAGCGGGCAGCACGCTGACGCTGCAGAACGTATCGAATGAAGCAACCCAGTTGCGAATTGAGTACTGGATTGACCAGACGCGCTGCCTGGGAATGTCGTTCATTCCACTCAGCCTCAAGAAGATAACGTCGTGGAAGGATCCCCCGATCATTCCAGCGGTTACGCTCTCGGTGCTGGGACGCAAGGGACTGCTTGCCACCCCCACCTGGGTCGCCTGCCAGGACGGACCGGGGGCCTGGACCATGCTCACCGCAAGTTACACCGGACTCTACGCATTTCCGGTCCGAGGTGCCAGTGGAGCGTACGGAGTGGGTGTCGGAGTCCTGAGCACCCACGGGGGAACCGGCGGTGGAACCTCGTCACAGTCGGTATTCTTCCAGCACGCGACGCTCGCTGAAACCGCGACTCCCCAGGTGAAGGCGGAAATCGGCTCACCTGGCAGCGGCAGCGGATTGGTGACGCTCACCGTGACGCCGACCATCAGCGGCGTACAGGTCAGCGGAGACGTGTTCGGCATGGGTGGCGGCGAAAGCGGGAGACTCGTGCTCACGCCAACCTTGTTCGCGAACCTCTCAGATGGCGGTGGCTACTACGCCATTGCCAACGTGTCCTATGGCCTCTACGGTGTCTTCGCACTCAAAGGGGTCGGATATCAGAGCGCGGGTGTCTTCGACAACAGCAAGATCGACAGCATCTTCTTTGACAGCCTGAGAATCCCGAGCGGTTCGAGTGACATCACCTTCAACGCCGATTTTGGTGATACAACAAAGGCGAGGCCTCCTGTAGACCGCCTGGCCCACCTGCTCGGTGGTGGCGCCGATACGCTCGCCGGCACGGTCAGCCTGACGGCACCTCGAGAGTCTCGCGTCGACGTCAGCACCTACGACAGCGCGACCCAGACGATCAACTACAAGGGCTTTCCGACCGCGTCGCCGTCGCCGTCCCCGTCCCCGTCGCCCGGGGGCGGAACGTCCGGTGGCAGCGAGACCCTTATCCCACTCCACCTGCTGAACGCGGTGGCAACCGATTCGACGGGATTCGGAATACGGACCATCCAGCACTTCTTCCTGGAGCCGGTGGATCTCGACGAGTCGTTCGTTACGAATCCATACGGAAGTGTAACGATGGGTGCAGGTTCCGTGAACTTCACGCCCTACGCAGGTGCCCAGGTTTATCAGGCCGTGCTCTCGAACTCGGCCACAGACGCCACGATGAAGTGGACGGTATCCTGGACGCCAGGCTATCTCGGAGGTGGATCCACGTACGCCTACACCTTCCCGAACGTAGCCGCAATTAGCGGCCTCGACTCGTCCTGGCAATATGCCAGCAACTCCCAGTGGACGCTTGAAGCCCTCAACGCCGGAAATACGATGACGCTCGAGCAACTTCTGGCGGGACTCGGTGAAGGAAGCGACGGGATGAGGGTTGTTGGCGCAGGCCAGCAAGGCACCCTGTCGACGGCTCCGTAAGCGACGGCGCGTCGTCGACCCCGTAAGCCACGGCGCGTCGTCGAAAGGCGGCTCCTGCCAGTGAACTCCTGTTGGACGGGGAAGCGTCAGGTTTCCTCGTCCAACAACGTGTTCCGCCAACCCTTAGCACGAGAGATGTTTACCTGCCTGCAACTTCCACGCTACAGCCTTCCCGGGAGTCGATGTGGTAGGGTTGGACCCGAAAGGGGTTGATGCACGTGGAAGTCGAGACAATGGGGCAGCGCCTGTTACGTCTCCGGTCAAGGGAATGGTGGCGGTCGTGGCTCCACAGGTCTGGGTAGCATCTATCCTGCAGTCGGAATGGTACCGCCTCGACTTTTTGTGCTACCTCAAACGAGCAGACGGGACCACACGCTGGGTGGACCTCGAGGCCGACGGCGCTCAACACACGCAGGAGAGAGAGCAAGATATGCGTCGACAGCGTGGCATTCCCGCACGGCGCCTCGGGTACCGGGCTTATCAGCTCACCAGTCGCACCTTTGGCCATACACTCCTGGCCGCATTTACCGCGCAGCTCGACGAGGCGGAGTGGCGACCTCACGCCAGGGCGTCATGAACCACACAGCAAGACAACGTCCCGGTCCATGATACCAGATAATATCTCAGTTCATGCGCCATGAACTGGGATATTATCTGGTATCACCCATCCGCCCGTGCCGCCACGCAATCGCGGGAAGCACGAGCAGCGTCAGGGCGGTCGACGTGAACAGGCCGCCCAGGATGACGGTCGCCATCGGGCCGTCGATCTCTCGGCCGGCGGTGCCGCTCCCGAGCGCCATTGGCAGCAGACCAAGGCCCGTCACCAGCGCCGTCATCAGTATCGGACCCAGTCGCTCACGCGCCCCTCGAATCACCGTCGCGACCGTCCACGGTTCCCCTTCGACCTCGACCAGGTGCTGATAGTGCGTGATCAACATGATGGCGTTGCGCATCGTGATTCCGAACAGGGTCACAAAGCCGATGGTCGACCCGAGCGTCAGCACGCTTCCCTGCATGGCCACCGCCAACACGCCCCCGACCAGGGCAAAGGGAACGTTGAGCATCACAAGTACGACACTCCGCGTACTGCCCAGCGCCATGGTGAGCAACAGGCCCACGGCCACCAGCGCAAGTGCGCAGCGACCTTCAAGCTCCCGTATCGCCCGCTCGTGCGCCACGGCCTCGCCACCCACGCTCGCATAGACGCCCGCAGGCAGGTGCATCGCGGCCAGGCGTCGCTTCAGTTCCCGCACGAACGACGACACGGCGCGGCCGGCAACGTCGCAGGTCAGGGCCTGGAGCCGTCGCCCTCCATCGTGCAGAATCACGGTCCGAGAAGGCGCCCACGAAATGTGCGCGACCGAGGAAAGGCGCACCGGCGCGCGTCCCGGTGCACCCACCCACAGGTCCCCGATGCGCTCGGGGTCCTTGCGCTCCGCGGAGGGCAGGATGACGCGCACGTTCAGCGTGCGGTCGCCACGATACACCTGTCCGACCCGCGTCCCCTGCCAGGCGGTCTGCACCTGATCGGTCACCTCGGTGGGGGTCAGCCCGTTGGCGATCAGGCGCCGCGCATCAAGCGCGCAGACGAGACGCGGACGCGGCAGCATCGACCGCAACGTCACGTTGGTGGCACCGCGCATCTTGCCCATCAGCGCCTGCACCTGCTCCGCCACGCCGTCTAGAACCCGCAGTCGCGCACCAAAAATGCTGACAACCACCGAACCGCTGAAGCCCGACATACTTTCGTCGATGCGCTCGGAGAGAAATGGCTTGACCGCGAACATGGCGCCTGGGATGACCTCCAGTCGCGTCAAGATATCGTGGGCAATGAGCGCTTCGGAACGTCCGTCCTTCGTCGAAAGTTCAACGTCGAACTCGCTCTGCTCCGGCAGATGCGGGTCGTCTGACATCTGGGCGCGACCGGCCCGCTGGGCCACCGACAACACATCCGGATCGGCCAGCAAGAGCCGGCTCACCGACTTCCCCAGGGCCATCGACTCCTGCAGGCTGCTGCCGGGCAGAAGCGTCATGTGCAGAATCACGTGTCCCTCCTGCAGATCGGGCAGCAGGGAAGTGCCGATGAACGGCAGGTAGGCCACAGCCGCAACGGTCAAGACCCCCACGAGACCGATGACGACGCCAGCGTGCCGCACGGCCGCGCCCGCCACACGCTCGTAGACTGCCATGAGGCGCCGCATCAACCCGGACGGACGGTACACCGCCTCCCGCCTGGCCACCCCCGCATAGGCAAGCGCCGGCGTAACCGTAAGCGCGACCGCCAGCGAGGCCAGCACGGCCGCGATGTACGCCTGGGCAAGCGGGGCAAGCAGCCGCCCGACCAGCCCGGACAGCGTCAACACGGGAATGAACACCGCGAGCACTGCAAACGTGGCGTACACAACCGCGCCGCGCACCTCCATCGACGCGTCGAAAATCACGTCAAACGTCGAACGCACCCCCTTTTTTGCGGGATCGACTCCTTCTGACCGTGCAGCTTCAATACGGGTACGGTTCTCATCGAGCCGGCGAAAAATGTTTTCGACGTCAATCACCGCATCGTCCACAACCTCGCCGATGGCGATGGCCAGTCCACCCAGCGTCATCGTGTTCACCGTCGCTCCGCACGCCGACAACACGAGAATCGCAGCAATGAGCGAAAGGGGAATGGCCACCAGGGAACACAGGCTCATCCGCGGCTCGAGCGTGAACAGCAGGAGGACAATCGCCACCAGCGCGCCGCCCAGCCACAGAGCCGTCTTGACGTTGTGCACCGACACGCTGATGAAGCGTGCCGGCAAGAACACGTTGCGATGCAGGCGTATGTGCGCCGACGCAAGCGCCGGAGCCAGGTCGTCGAGCGCAACGTCGAGTCCACGCGTCACCTGCAGCGTGTTGCTCCCGAGCTGGTTGTCAACCATCAACTGCACGCCAGGCTTCCCATCGACTGAAGCCGCCCCGAGCGGTGGCGCCGATCCGCGCTTGACCGTCGCTACGTCGCGCAGCAACACGGGGTGGTCACCGTCCATGCGGATCACCACGCGTCCCAGTTCCGCAGGGGTGCTCGGAGATCCCTCGACCTGCAGGAGTACGCGTTGATTCGGCGTGTCCGCGAAGCCCGCCCCGTCGATGCGCGTGATTCCACGCACCGCCGAGGTCAGGCCCCCCAGCGTCATCCCCTGCGCGCGCAACGCCGCCAGGTTCGGCTGTATCTGCAGTTCCTCCTGATAGCCTCCGAACACGGTCACCGATGCCACGCCCGGCACGGCCAGGAGGCTCCGACGCACGGTCCAGTCGGCAAACGTACGCACGTCGCGCAGGGATCGTACGCGCGAAGTCAGTCCGATGACCCGCACCACCTGGGCAGGAGAGGTCAGCGGCGCAATGGTGGGCGCGTGCACCTGACGCGGCAGCGTGCCCCGTGCCGCCACAAGGCGCTCGCTCGTTTCCTGACGCGCCCGATAGATGTCGGTCCCCCCGACGAAGACGAGGTGAATGACGGAGAGCCCCTGAAACGATTTCGAGTTCAGATCGCGCACAGCCGGCGTTCCAGAAAGGAGCGCCTCCAGGGGTTCGGTCACGAGCTGCTCCACCTGCACGGGCGAAAACCCCGGCGCCTCAGTCTGAATCGTAAGTTGAGGCGGCGCAAAGTTCGGGAAGACGTCCACCGGCAGGGTGCGTATTGTAAAGCACCCGTATATGCAAAGACACGCCGCGAGTACCAGCACAACGCCCCTGCGCGTCAACGAGAAGCGAACGATGGAAGCAAGCATCAGTCGTCGTCTCCATCGCCACCGCTGTTGCCCGCGCTCGCGGGAGGTGCGGTGAACACGCCCTGCAGTTCCGCCGACAGCAGCGCCTGCGCTCCAACGCTCACGACGGGCGTCCCGGGCAACAGTCCGCTGACCAGCCAACCGTTCGCGGACGCGCTCAGCAGCCGCACGTCACGCCGGGTAAAGCTGCCCGCGTCCGTGCGCACGTACACCGAGGTGCGGCTGGCCTCTCGCACGATCGCTCCCTCGGGGACGAACACGGCGCGCGTCCCCGCCCCCGCCACCGCGAGGCGCGCGGTCACCGCCATTCCAGGGCGCAGCACCGTACCGGTGGCGTCCACGCGATACAGCAGCCGTTGCGCGCCAGAGACGGGGTCGCCGTCCACCGCCGCCACGAGGTGCGCGCGATACGCACCGCGCAACCCGCCCGTGGCGAGCGCAACAGAGGCGTCCGCGCGCCCTGTGCGGGGGACGTCCCCGGCCTGCAAGCGCACACGCGCGCGCGGAGGCGGGCTGGACAACCCCTCGGACGGCGAGAGCGTGAGCAGCACCTGCAGGCTGTCGTAGCGTTGGACGCGCAGGAGCACCTGCCCCGCAGTAACGGCCTCACCAGGACGCGCGTAGACCGCGACGACCCGGCCGGCGCCCGGGGAAAGCAGCGGGACTGCGCTCGAGGAAGGGCCTGGCAGTCGCGACCCGTTTTCCAGAAGCCCCAGTGCGCTCTGCGTCGCGCTCATCGCCTGTTGCTGGGCGCGCAGTTGCTGGCGGGCCAGATCGACGCGGCTACGGTCGAGTCGCACACGCAGGTCCGCAGCCATGACCGCGCGATCGGACGCGATCTTGCCCGAAGCGTTCAGATGGCGGAGACGCCCGAGTTCCGCGCGATCGGTGCGCAGGGTGTCGCGCGCGCCCTGCATCTGACTGCGCGCGGTCGCCAGGGAAGCGCTCACCTGCGCCACGCTTGCGCGCGCGAGCGCACCGCGGGCCGCGAGGTCGGAACTTTGCGTGACCTGCGAGAGACGGTCGGCATAGCGCAACACGGGGGTGACGCTTCCAAGCACGGTGCCGGCCGCAATGTCGTCGCCCACGTGAGGCCAGCGCCCGGCCCCGACGAGCGTACCACCGCGAGGTGCCGCGATGACGGTGGCGTCGGCGGGATCAGCCTGGAGGCGTCCCCAGGCGCGGACAAACGGGCGCAACGTGGCGGCGCGCGCAGGTTTCGCGACGAGGCCGAGGGCGTGCTGCGAAGCGGCGGAAAGCTGCACAACCGCGTCACCCGACGGCAGGCGCAACACGGCAACGGGGGGCGTCGCCATCGCGCTGGCGGCCGCGGGCGGATCGTCGGGGACGCGCGCGCTCTCACGCATCGCCACCATGCGCCAGGACAGGAAGAGGACGCCGCACACGACAGCGGCGGTGAGCGGAATCAGGAGAAACGGACGTTTCACGATTGTACCTTTCTCTGGGGGTTGGCGAGCGGATGCGGACGCGAAGCGCCAGCCGGGGACGGCGAAGCGCCAGCCGGGGACGGCGAAGCGCCAGTCGGGGACGGCGAAGCGCCAGCCGGGGACGGCGCGCCAGTCGGGGGCGGCGCACCAGTCAGCGGTGCCTGCACGGAGTTTTCGAGGGCGCCCACGGAAAGTTGCAGTTGCTCGCGCGCCGCCGCCACGCGAAGCAGGGCCGCAATGGTTGCAACGTGAGCGCTCAGGCGAGTGGGCAGGCTGCCCTCCCCGGCCGCGAGGGCGAGTTGCGCGGCGTGCTCCTGCTGACGGGTGACGCGCAGCACTCCGGTGGCCGACACCAGGGCCCGACGCGCACTGAGGAAGCGCACCCACGCGACTTGGAGCGCGGCGTAGGCCTGCTGCACGAGGCCCTCACACGCGACCTGGGCAGCAGCGCGACGCGCAACGGCCTGCGCAATGGGACCCTGGTTCTGGTTTTCGGTTGACAGCGGAACGGCAAGGGCAAGTCCGAGATTGTTGCCTCCCTCGCCGTAGGACGGGGTGATGGTGAACGGCTGGCCGCGTCGCGCGAGTTCGAGCCGCAGGTCGGCGTCGGCCGCGGCGATACGGCGACGCGCGGCGTAGATGTCGAGACGATTGGACAACATCATATGCTGACAGGCCACGAGGGTGAGCGGCCGGCGAAAGATGGCGGCCAGGTGGCGTTGCGACAACCGAACACCGCGGAGGGCCGAGGAGGGAACACCCACGTCCGCGGCAACCGCAGCGAGCGCGTCGGTGCAGGC
>JAJXVI010000051.1 GCA_021782195.1 bacterium
ACTGGTGTGGATCAGCGGCGCCAACGTGGCGGAGTGCGCGCCCATCACCACCTCGTACGTGTGGCAGGCACGGGAGCACGGGGCGCGGATCATCGTCGTGGACCCGCGCTTGACGCCAATTGCCCGCACCGCCGACCTCTTTCTGCCCATCAAGCCGGGGCGTGACGTGGTGCTCTTCAATGGCATCCTCCACCTGATGATCGAGAATGACTGGATAGACCACACATTCATCGAGCACCACACCCTCCACTTCGAAGACGTTGCGCGACACGTTGCGGAATGGACGCCTGCCCGCACCGCCCAGGTCACGGGTCTGACGGAGAAGGCCGTACGCAAAGCGGCTGAATGGTGGGGAGAAGCCCGCACCAGCTTCCTCCTGCACGCTCGTGGCATCGAACATTCCACCCACGGCGTGCAGAACGTGCTGGGAGCCATCAACATGGTGCTGGCAAGCGGTCGCATCGGTCGACCCGGATGCGGCTATTCCACTATCACCGGCCAGGCGAATGGCCAGGGCGGACGCGAGCACGGCCAGAAATGCGACCAGTTGCCAGGCCTGCGTGAACTCGGCAATCCGGAACACCGCGCATACGTGGCCGGCGTGTGGGGGATCGGTCCCGAGGATCTTCCTACGCCCGGCGCAGATGCCTATGAACTGATGCGACGCATCCACCGCGGCGAGGTCAAGGGGTTGCTCACCATCAGCTTCAATCCCCTGGTCTCCCTTCCGGACGCAGGATTTGTAGCGGCCGCGCTCGACCGCCTGGAGTTCTACGTGGCCATCGACTTCTTCTTGAGCGAGACGGCCCGCCACGCCGACATCGTGCTGCCAGGTTCACTGCAGGAGGAAGACGAGGGAACCATCACCCAGGTCGAGGGGCGGGTCATCAAGATCAATCCTGCCGTCGACCCACCGGGGGACGCCCGCCAGGACTGGCGCATCATCCAGGATGTCGCCGCCGCACTCGGACGAGAGCGCGGCTTCACGTTTCGTCATCCGCGCGAGATCTTCGAGGAATTGCGCGCGGCCTCGAAGGGAGGAATTGCCGACTACTCGGGCATCACCTGGGAGAAGATTGAGCGCCAGCAAGGGGTCTTCTGGCCCTGTCCCGCCAACGAACATCCCGGAACCCCACGCCTTTTCGAACCGGGCCAGAAAAATCCGAACGGCACGGGCCCTTTCTACCATCCGGATGGACGCGCCCGGTTCAACGTCGCAACCTACACGCCTCCCGCTGAAGAGGTCGACACGGACTATCCGCTCATTCTGACCACCGGTCGCGTGGTGAGCCAGTATCTTTCCGGCACGCAGACACGACGCATCGGTCCGCTCCTGGACCAGTATCCGGAGCCTCGACTCGAGCTTCATCCGCGTCTCGCTGAGAAGCTCGGCCTCTCCGACGGTGACTGGGCGACCGTACAATCGCGACGAGGGCAGATCACGATAAGGGCCTCCGTGGTCGCCACGATTCGACCGGACACGGTGTTCGTCCCCTACCACTGGGCCGGTCGAAACAGTATCAACCGCCTGACCATTTCCGCCCAGGATCCGCTCTCGAAAATTCCCGAGTTCAAGTACTGCGCAGTTCGGGTCAGTCGGGGAAGTCCGCCCGGCGATGACGATGACGTGGAGGTGCGTGATCCCGGCAGCAACAAATCGTCGAATCCGGCCGTCGGCGCCACCTCCGCGCCCCAGGAGCCGATATGAGCGCGCCTGGAGTTCCTCCCGGCAAGTTTGGCCCCGACGCCGGTTTCTATCTCGATCCGGCCCGGTGCATCGGTTGCCAGTCGTGCGTCCAGGCGTGCTCGGAGTGCGATTCCCATCGCGGTGTGTCGATGATCCATCTGGAGTATGTCGACCGAGCCCGATCGGTCCAGACAGCGCCGGTGGTCTGCATGCACTGCGAATCACCAACCTGCGCCGAGGTCTGTCCGGCCGACGCCATCAAGAAGACTTCGCTGGGTGTGGTGCTTTCCGCGCGCAAGCCTCGTTGTATCGCATGCAACAACTGCGTGCTGGCGTGCCCCTTCGGAGTACCCAAGATGAACAGCGGACTGAAGCTGATGATGAAGTGCGACATGTGTTACGACCGCACTTCAGTCGGGCTCAAACCCATGTGTGCAAGCGTCTGCCCCAGTCAGGCGCTCTTCTTTGGGACACGTGCCGAAGTGGAGGCCGCTCGGCCCCGCTCGATCGCCGTGAACAGATTCCGCTTCGGCTCCCAGGAGATCACCACGAAAGTACACATGATGGTCGGACGCGCCGCACCGGGCAGCACGCTTGACGTGACTGCGGCGCTCGACGAGACCAGCTATGGCCCGGACCTGCTGGAAAACATGTACGAGGAGGAACCATGAGCTCAAGCACTCCGGATGGCCGCCCAGCGGAAGTTCAACCCCTGTGGCGCCGCGACTTTCCAATCGACCTGGATCAGGAACAGTACGTGACGCGGCGCGACTTCACAAAATTCATGGTGCTTACCAGCCTGGCCTTCGTGGTCGGACAATTCAGCATCGCCCTGCAAAGCGCGATAGGATCTCCGCCGGCTTCTCAGCAGGTCCGTCAGATCGGTCATCTGGACAAGATCGCGGTAGGCGGAGCCATATCGTTCCACTACCCGGGCGAGAACGATCCCTGCCTGCTGCTTCGCCCGGACGAACACACCCTGGTCGCGTACAGCCAGAAATGCACGCACCTGTCGTGCGCGGTGGTACCGCAGATGGCACGGAAGCGACTCTACTGCCCGTGTCACGAGGGCAGTTTCGACGTGAGCAGCGGCCGTCCCGTGGCTGGTCCGCCCCGCCGCCCGCTGCCCCGCATCAGACTGGAGGTACGCGATGGGGCCATCTTCGCGACGGGCGTGGAGAAGAGCCTTGCCTGACACCCGTGACATCGTCTGGACACCGACACCTGGACCGGCATCGTTTGGAGCCGAACCCTCTCCTCCGAGCGAAGTGGCCTCGGTGAGCGGCAGAACCCCTCCCGGCCACGCCCCGAAGCGAACGGGAAAGGGAGCAGGAGGTCCCCACCCGATCTCCGCGGCACAACGCCACACGATTGCAAGTGGCATCCTCTGCATCGTGTTGCTCATCGTGATCCTGCAGCTCTGGTTGCTGACAGCCACCGTGAACGCGTGGCTCGGCGGTGATACGAGCGTCATCATCCCCGCGGCCTTCTCGAGCCTGTTCTGCCTGGGGCTGAATTGCGGACTGCTGGCCTATCTGCTTCGCCTCGAGGCCCAAGAATGACAAGGGACGGGGCGGAAGCCCTCCTGGCCCGCCACCTGCACGGGTTCCCCCGGCTGCGTCAGACCTGGGGCGACTGACGCCCCCCCCTGACGTGGCCTTAGAAAAGGAATTGACATGAATTCACGCCTCGCCCTGACTCTCTCAACGCTGGCCTTTGCCATCTCGTTTGCGGTGTGGGGAATGATCTCCCCCATGGCAAAGACGTTCCAGGGAACGCTCCACCTCACCGAAACCCAGACCTGGCTGCTGATTGCAGTACCCGTCCTCCTGGGATCCATCGGTCGACTACCGGTCGGAATGGCCACCGATCGATTCGGAGGACGAATTGTCTTCTCGGCTCTCATGCTGTTCGTGGCATTTTCCGCAGTCATGCTGAGTTTCTCCAGATCCTATGAGTCGATGCTGATATGGGCACTCCTCGTGGGAATCGCGGGCGCATCGTTTGCAGTGGGCGTCGCCTTCACTTCTCCGTGGTTTCCTCGTAAACAGCAGGGACTGGCCCTGGGGGTCTATGGCGTAGGAAATATCGGACAGAGCGTGGCCCTGTTCGGAGTACCGGTCCTCTCAGGAATGTTCGGATGGCAGGTCACGTTCAGGATCTTCGCGGCCGTTGCAGCGGTGTGGGGCGTGCTCTTCCTGGTCGTGGCTCGAGACGCTCACGGAAGAGCCACCCCGAAGTCTCTCGGCGAAATGATCGAGGTTCTCGCACGCAATCGCATATCGTGGCTGCTTTCTCTCTTCTATTTTGTCACTTTCGGCGGCTTTGTCGCCCTCTCAATCGGTCTCCCAACCATCCTGGTGGACCTTTTCGGGCTTACGGCCCGTGACGCGGGCCTGCGGGTGGCCGGATTCGTCGTGGTGGCCACCACCTTGCGCCCCGTCGGCGGATGGGCCAGTGACCGCTGGGGAGGTGCCACCATACTCGGCCTGGTGTTCGGGGCTGCTGCTCTTCTCTCCATCGACCTGACAAGCACGTCGATCGTGCCCTTCACCATCGGCGCCCTGGGCGTGGCCGCCGTCATCGGGTTGGGCAACGGCGCTGTCTTCAAGCTGGTGGCCCAGTACTTTCCCGACGACACCGGCACCGTCACCGGCCTGGTCGGCGCCACGGGCGGACTCGGGGGATTCTTTCCCCCGCTGGTTCTCGGCGTAATCAAGTCGAGAACCGGGGAATACGCGCCCGGCTTCATGCTCCTGACGCTGTTCTGCGTCGCGTGCCTGGGTCTCAACTGGTGGTTCCTCCTGCGTCGGCGCGACGTCAGCGCCACTGCAACGGCAGGGAGGGTCGACTCGTGAGCGGTGCCCGGATGCAGCGCTGTCGCGTGTAAACCTGACGCTGCTTCGCTCACCCCGAAGGTGGCGGATCGCAGAAACGACGTACAAGCAAGAACGGATATGCGTCAACAGTGCCTGAGCCCGGCGCGGCTACCCTGGACCTGAGCGCCGCGTTTCTGCTGATGCTGGCTCTGCCTCCCCGGCCCCAACGCATCGGATGAGTGTCGCCACCGTGAGAGAGCGCGCTTTGACGTACTCTCACGGCCGGCGTTCGTGTCGAAGCACGGCCCCGTGGGACAGGTCTCGACAGGGGCGCGGACAGCGGCCACCTCGTAGTCCGCACCGCGATATCCTTTCCCAGAAGGTCGCGTCCAGGCGCTCCCGAGAGCGGGAAAAGGAATTCTGGACCGGCGTTCAAGACATTTCGCGGATTCAGCGGATCTTCAGATCATACTCGAGCATCCATGCGGAAGCCGAGGACCCTCCAAAATTCGTCTTGACCACCGGCCCGCCGGAGGCGACTCCGTAGTAGAGCCCCAGGGAACTGTCCCGGTCCAGATGCTGATCGACTTCAATGTCGTAGACCGTCGCCAGCCCGCGGTGACCACCCGAAGGCCGGCCCGTATAGCCGAAAGTCCCGCTGGCCTGGGTCGCACCTGCGCCCGAGTACCACAGGTCGTTGGGGCTGTCGAGACTCAGGCCGTGAACTTCGAGACGGACGGCTGTCTTCGGCGTGGGTTTGAGCTGCAGCGACGCAAACACGTCGTCCAGATTTGCCATGGTGTAGAAGGGAAAACGGCAGAACTGGCGAGCCGTGGGCAGCGGGGCGAAGAAGGTGCCGTGTGTGCCATCGGAGGGGTTCCCGTCACCACTGTACGCCGAATAGCCCACCCGCAGCCATGGCTCGGGCGCCTCGTGCGAGAAATGGTAACCCAGCTCGACGTCATACGCGTTGGCGTCCTGCGTGAGATTGCCCCATTTTCCACTCTGGTGGGCAAACCACACCAGGCCGTCGCCGTTGCGACCGAGCTTCGTGATGAAGTGAAAGCCATACGTATCGATTCCAATGCCGCCCTGGCCGTAAACGGTTCCACGAAGTTTCACGGGACGATTGTCCACGATCTGGACGGGGCGCGAATCGTCATAATGAACCCAGAAGACCTCGCCTTCGGAATCGGGCAAGCGCGGCGATCGCTTGAATGTCCAGGAAACCTCGCTGGTCAGGATCTGGCTCAATTCGGTGCCAAAGTGAGGTTCGAAGCCACCCTGGGTCGGGTGCGCGACAAATCCGGTGAAGTGGTCAGTGGAACTGTCGACGTCCAGGCGCAACCCATCGAAGGAACGGCCGAAGTCGCTGTAGCCGAACGGTCCGATGAGGCGCTCCTTCAAACGCTGGTTCTTCAGGGCATCCAGCGTCTTGTCGCCGGTGCTCACCTCGCCCTCCGACGAGTAGTCGAAGCGCCCCACCTGAACCTGAGCTGACTTCGGGTCCCCAATTTTCAAGAAACCCTGGCGAAGGCCGGCGCTGTTGACGCTCGACCGCAACGCATACGCGTCGTAGGTGGCACCAACTCCAAGCTGTCCGACCGGGAGCGGGCCGATGGCGTCGGTCGGCAGTCCGAGCATCTGCGTGTCCTGAAACTCCGCCAGTCCCGCCACGTCGTGCGCTCGGTAGTGCAACCGAAAGCGGGCACGGTTGCCTGCAAAGGTGTAGGTGCTCTCTCGCCGGACACGGGGAGAGAAGAAATGCCACCCCTGCGTGAGAACGCGCAGGTCCCCGTCAACCCACCACGATGCCCTCTTCGTCCTCGGTTTCTGGAACGAGGAGGGGGAAGGCGTGGCATGCGCTGGAGACGCGGAGGCTTCGTGTCGCCTGGCGACCGCGGCGGCGGGTCGCGAGGCCCGTGGGGATAGCGATCCGGGTTCACCGGCCCCGGGGCGTCCCCACGCGGGGCCGGCCACAAACAAAAGTGCAAACAGGATACCCGTCGTGGATCTCCACGGAACCCTCATGCGATACGTTCGGCTCTCGGAATATTTCATCAACCCGGTACCTCTCGTGCAAACGCAATTCGAGCTATCATGGAAGTCTAGCAGATCCGTGACGTGCATCATTGATTCAGATCAAGCGTCAACCACCGGGCGCACCCCGGTCGTGTCTGCTCCTCGCGCAGACACGAGGCAATCGCCACCAGACCTGCCACGCTGACACCCCCGCCAGCCGTAGGCCTGCCTCATGGTCGAAGCGCTCCACCGCTTCCTGAAAGATAAAAACAACCTACTCGGTGGCGAAACTTGAACTCCGACAGCAGGGTTCGAGGGAGGAAGCCAGGTGCGTAGTCGGCTGCAGATCTGGGCGATCACGCTTGCGGTTCTGGTCCTGTCGTGCATACGACCGGGAAACGCCGTCACCGACCTGGTGACGAATGGCAACTTCAATTCGCCGAGCATCTCAAACTGGGTATATAACATAACTGCGACTTCGTGGAGCGGCAATATCTACTGCCTGGTCTCTGTCGGTACAAGCGAGGGGTGGTATAGCGGTTGGTCTGCCTCCTGGGGCCAGGCCGTCGTATTATCGCCTGGGGCCACCATCACGCAGTCGATTCCGACCATTGCTGGCCAGATCTACCAACTGTCATTTGATACCTGCGCAGACAACACCGCAGGCGCGCAGATCCAGGCTTCTCTCGGAGGATCTGTTTTCGGAACGTGGACGCTGGGCGCCACAAACGTAAACGGGGGAATCGTGAACGCAACGGCCAGCATCGTGGCGCCAACCAATGGCGCCATCTTGACGTTCGGTTCCCTTGCCCAGTATCCCGTCATCGGCAACGTCACCGTCACCGGGCCAGCGGAGCCCACCCCCGAAACGGGTCTGCCCGCCCTGTATCTCGGTGCCCTGAGCTTCGTGTGGCTGGATCTGCGAACCCGCGGGCGAAAACGGCCGCTGACACCGTGATCTGACAACTCGTTGGAATGAGGCCGAGAAACAAGATGACACGTGGCGTCAGAGACGGGTCTTGATTTCCTTCGGCTCGTCACTGACACAATGAATCCGGATCATTGACATCCGGCACGCTTTTCCTTCCATCCTGATCCCCCGACGGCACGTCGCACTACCTCCGTGATGCTCATCGGGACTGCACGCTCCCTGCGTACGAGGTAATCGAGGGCAACCAGTTCATCGTTCACGGCCTCGGCATCGACCAACGCGTCGGCAGGAGGATCTCCCTCCGTGAAGTTCAGCGAACACACCTCCACTGAGTCTCCAAAGCGCAGTGGCAAGCCGTGCGTGCGACAGATAAGCGGACGCTGCGCGTAGACGGAACATCGTCCTTGCAGCACGAGCGGACAGAGCGTATCGCTGGTCCCCTGCTCCAATGCCGCCGCCTGCCGCGCAACCTGGGCACGCCGAGACGGAGGAAGGGCCATCACCGCGTGCTCGATGGCAAGAGCTTCCAGAGGAAGCAGGGCCAGGTGAAGACGGCAACAGGCGCTGCAGCCGGGGGCGCAGCGAAGGGCATCGGGATGGCGTGCACGTGTCCGCTCGAAGTGCGCATCGACCCGCCCGAGCAGGCGAGCGTGCTCCTCGTTCACGACACGCTCCCGTCTTCAAGTGCCGCAAAGGGTCGCCGCGCTCGCCCCAGCGGAGCGCACGAAAGAGACGCCTCCCGTCGACATGCAAGTACAGACCTCTGCGAACGGCCTTGAAAGGGATGAGAAGAAATCCACCCTGCGGGGTATAAGCAAAACACGGATGCTATCACCTGCAACTCCAGAACAGCCTCCACCGGCTCCAGTCAGGGAAGTCTTCCACGACTCTCAAGAACGTCTGATGGAAAATCCAAAGTGGACCTACCGTTGCCAGGTTTGGTAGACCCGGTGCAGATTTCTATCGGTCTCCACAAACCCAAGCAGCACCCCCACGCCTATCACGAGTGTAAAGAGTATTCCTCCAGCATATCCGCCAGAAAACGGCATCTTCCATATTGCCCGAACTCACTCCAGAGACCACACAAACCGGACGGCCCCTGTCGCCCTGCAAGAACAGAGAAAAAGACGTGGTGGCATGGCCTCCTTTTCGTTGCGGCCGCGATTTGCCAGTCCCCTGCTCTTCTGCGGACCCGAGCGGGCCCTTGCCAACACGCACACGCACCGGTTCGCCAGTGACCGCACACTTGCACCGAGAGATGACGCGAAGTCTCATTGTGTACAACCGCCCTCGGTCGAGACGAAGAAAGCCGCAGCCACCGCCGACTGGAGGTGCAAACGTGATTTCCTCAAGAAGCAAGACTTCCCCACCTCGCCAGACCTTCCTCTACCTTCTGGCAATCACGCTCGTGTGGTGCGGTGCCACCGATCACTCGAGAGTTTCGGCCACACCGCCCTCGAGCCAATTTCGATTCGTCGGGCGCAATGCGCAGGGCTACGAGCGATATGAGAATCGTGTCGACGGCACCATTCTGATCCGCGTGCCCGCAACCGTCTTCACGATGGGTTCGAGCATACCGGAGGCGCAGGAGGCGTTAGAACAAGCCGAGAGATACAGCGCCGGCTACGATCGCTCCATGGTGAACAACCAGTTGCCCGCCCACCGGGTACACGTGAATGCATTCTTCATGGCGAGAACGCCGGTGACCAACGCCCAGTTTCGTCAGTTCGTGGCCAGCAAGGGCCACGCCGCAACCGGCAACTGGCAACGCTACGCCGCGACTGACGGGGAACAGTGATGGACAAGAGGTTTGATCGGTGGCTCGGGCACGCTTCCGAGCGACGGCTGCGAGCAAGGAGGTGACAATGGCGCAGTGCGGGCCGCGTGGGAAAGGCGAGTCGAACCCCGGTAA
>JAJXVI010000052.1:0-4781 GCA_021782195.1 bacterium
CATCAGCCACGACATATCGGAGCGTGAACTGGCTCTGGAGGCAATGCGCCGCAGCGAGGAGCGGTACCGCACCCTGGTCGACAGCCTCGACGACGTCATCTTTTCGCTCGATGCTGCCGGCCGCTTCGTATTCGTCAACCGCGCGGTGACCCGTTTCGACTATCGAAGCGCCGCGATGGTGGGCAAGCCGCTTCTTGACTTCGTGCATCCCGACGACCGTGACCTCGCCGCGCGCATGCTCGTGGAACCCGAACGTCCCCACGAGTTCCGCCTGCTCGACGCCCACGGCAAGGTGCGCTACGTACGTGGCGTGACGCGGCACATTGCACCGGAGTTGCCGGAGCGCAAGCTTCCACTCAACGCCGTGGCATCTGACGCGCACTCGGGACTTTCCGCGCTCCCGGCAAGCGATTCTTCCACGGACGACCGGTTGATTGCCGGGTGTGGAGCGAACCGCGTGCGCACGCGCGACTCGTTTCGGTCGTCGCTGATGGGGCGTCTTGTCGACCTTACCTCACAGCGCGAGACCGAGGAACAGTTTCGTGCCGCGCAGCGAATGGAGGCGGTTGGACGTCTTGCCGGTGGCGTTGCTCACGACTTCAACAACCTTCTCACGATCATTCTCTCCTACGCCGACTCGGTGGTGGCGCTCCTGCACGCGGAAGACCCGTTGCGGTCCGACCTCGAGGAGGTCGTCGCCGCGGCCAGGAGAGCAAGTGCGCTGACCCGTCAACTGCTGATCTTCAGTCGTCGACAGATGCTTCGACCTGAGCCGTTCAGTCCGAAGGAGCTTGTCGAGGGGATTGCCAGGCTGCTGCGACGGGTGATAGGCGAGGATATCGAGTTGCGCGTGACTGGAGATCCCGCATCTGGCACGGTGATGGCCGACCGCGGGCAGATCGAGCAGGTTGTCATGAATCTTGTGGTCAACGCGCGAGACGCAATGCCGAAAGGCGGGATCATCACGGTGGACGTCGCGTCCGTTGAACTTGACGAGCGACGCAGCGCGGCGCTTGAATTGACGCCGGGGCCATACCTGGAACTGTCTGTGGCCGACAACGGACTCGGTATGGATGAAGTCACGCAGAGCCACATCTTCGAGCCGTTCTATACCACGAAGGAGGCGGGAAAGGGCACGGGGCTCGGCCTTTCTACCGTGTACGGGATAGTCAAGCAGAGCCGTGGGGGCATTTCCGTACAGAGCGCGCCAGGTCAGGGTGCGACCTTTCGGGTCTTCTTGCGGCGCGTGGACCGCATCTGTCCGAGCATCGAGAACGCGGTGGTTCCGTTGCTCGAAGGAAAGGGCGAACGAGTGCTGGTCGTTGAGGACGAAAAGGCGCTTCGCGAAGTCATTCGACGCGTCCTGACGAGGGCGGGCTATGAGGTGGTGGTTGCTGCCAACTCCGGTGAGGCGATCCTGCATGCCGAGAACGCGGGGAACGACATCCACGTTGTTCTCACGGACGTGGTGATGCCGGGACTTAACGGCCGCGAACTCGCGCAGCACCTCAAGTTGCTGTGCCCACACGCGCGATTTCTGTTCATGTCGGGGTATCTGCACGCCATCACCGATTTTGACCCGTACGGATCGAATTTTCTTGCCAAGCCTTTCGACCAGCATACACTTACGACGAAGATTCGTGCGGTTCTTGACGCTCTCGACCCGTAAGTTGCTTGCACGTCACCCGTAAGTCACCCACGCCTTCGGTGCGTGGTTGCCCACGCGGATGACCCCGCGACCCGAGTGTGAGACCGGACAGATGCATCTTGCGTCGGGGTCCGCGCTTCGTCCCGCCGCGTATCCTGAGAGGTCAGGTCCACCCCGTGACGATGTCCTTCTCCTCCAGCCACGCTCGAGCTTCCTCGACATCGTGGATCTTGCCGTCGAGCTGCGCATCGAAGAGCACTGCGAGCAGCAAGCCCATTGCGGGACCCTGCGCAATGCCCCAGGAGCGAAGGACGCGTCCGCTGACGACGGGCCTCGTGTCACGCAGGCGGTCGAGATAGTGCATGATCTTCTCTTTCACTGACCGAGCCTTTGCACGCGCCAGCAGGTAGAGTACCATTTCAAGGGGGAGCGGCGAAAGGAGTCGATGGATCTCGCTTGGCAGCAGCTTCGTGCGATACAGTCGACGCAGCATATGGCGTGTCTGTGGACGGTCCATGAACAGTCGACGCCGCTCCTCGCCTCCCGTGCGATAGCGTTGGGCGACGCTCGCCATGTCGTCCTCGCCAAGTCCGCCGATCAGCGCACGGAAATAGATGATCCATCGCGCGAGTCTCTCGGTCGCGACCAGCTCTTCGTACTGCGCCAGCACCGCGGTGACGGCCTCGAGGAGGTCGCGAACGCGCGCGGAGAGCTGCAGGCGGGGGTGAATAAGCCGCAGGACACGAAGCTCCGCCATACGCGCGATTGCGGGTACGGGGCGAGCCTCCGAAAGGATCTGTACAAATTCGTCTCTCGCGCGTGAGGGAGAGAGCACTTCCAGGAGGTTGGAAGAGACAGCCTGACGCAGCAGACGTTCGGTGTGCGGTTCCATTCGAAAGTGGTAACGCTGTTCGAACTTGATGGCGCGGAAGATACGCGTCGGGTCGTCGATAAACGACAGGTTGTGCAGGATTCGCACCACACCGTCGCGCAGGTCGCGGCGCGCTCCCCAGTAGTCCACGAGCAGACCGAAACGGGCTTTGTTCAATCCGATGGCCATGGCGTTGATGGTGAAATCGCGCCGATAGAGGTCCTGACGCAGCGTGGATCCGACGACTTCCGGCAGGGCTGCCGGTCGCGTGTAGAATTCAAGTCGGGTCGAGGCGACATCGAGCTTCATTTCGTTTTCGAGCGTGATCACTGCGGTCCCAAACTTGTCGTGATGGCTCATGCGCCCTCCGAGTGTCCCGACAAGCCTGCGCGCGTACGCGATGCCGTCCCCTTCCACGACGAGGTCCACGTCGAGGTTTTCCCGCCCGGTCAGTACGTCGCGTACAAATCCTCCCACGACGTAGACGGCCATGTTCATGTCATCTGCAATTTCGCCGCACTGTTTCAACATCGTCTGAAGACCGGCGGGGAGCGCATTGAGGCGTTCGAGTGCCTCAAGGTCCCGGTTGGGTGGGTGTTCCCGAAGGTGCAGGGCTTCCAGCACGTCCTTGCGCGTCACGATGCCGACGACCGATCCGTCTTCGGTGATGACGACGCGATTTGTCGAGGGTACTTCCATCAACCTCATGAGTTGCGTTGCCGAGATGTCGGGCGAAACCGTGGGCGCGGGAGCGCTTACATATGCGAGGATGGAGGTGTCTCCCAGACGGTGCTGGAGGGCCTTGTCCACGTCGCGACGAGTGAGCATGCCCTGGAGTGTCCCGTGATGCGTGACAGGGAGCACCGAGTGTCCGTATCGCGCAAACAGCAGCGCCGCCTCGCTCACGGTGGGGCCGCCGTTGTCGAGCGGAATCTGCTGGACTGGCGTCGACATCAGTTCGCGCGCGTCGAAAGGGGAGCGGGCTGTCCTTTCGATGACCCCCCACATGTGCGCGACCACTTCTTGCAGTGGGGCCGCCGGCATTGAAGCCGAGGCGGCACGTGGATGCCCACCGCCCCCCACCTGCTCGAGAATCGTGGCCACATCGGGCCCGCTCTCGCGGCTGCGTCCCACCACGTAGACTTTTTCGCCCATGCGGATGGCACAGAACAGCGCATCAGGACGCTCGAGGTCCATGATGCGATGGGCGACGACAGCGGCCTCGCCGACGTATCGGTCGCACTCCACCGCTGCTATCGCCACCTGCATGTTATGTACGTCTCGCGTTTCCATGTGCAGGAGGAGGGCCCGCAGGAGTTCGCGCTGGTCGGCCCGCAGGGTTGCCTGGGTAAAATCAGACACGATTTCCAGGTTGGCCCCCTGCTCGAGCAGCCACGCCACGGCGCGTGCGTCACGAGGCGTCGTTTCTGGAAACAGGAGGCTTCCTGTCTCTTCGTAGATGCCCAGTGCGTACAGCGTTGCTTCGATAGACGAGAGTGTCGGGGGCCCCCCTTTTCGCGCGAGCAGGCGGCTGATGAGCAGTGTGGTCGTGGCACCAACCCGTTCCACCACGTGCAGGTCGCCGCGAATGGCTTCGGCCGTGGGCGGATGATGGTCGTAGACGTGTACCTCGATCCGCGGATCGGCGACAACTTCTCGAAAGTCGCCGAGGCGCGACGGAACCTGCACATCGACGAGCACGACGCGGCGCAGGGCCTGCCGATGCACATCGTGTGCCTGTTCGATGGGAAAATGCCTCCCGTGGAGGCCCAGGAATCGGCGTACGCTGTGATCGGGTGAGCCGATCAGGAGCGGTATGGCTGACGGATAGAGGTGTCGCGCCGCAAACATGGAAGCCAGGCCATCAAAATCGGTGCCGCTGTGCGCAATGACCACCTCTGCAGGCGAGGAAGGCGAAATTCCGCCTCCTGGCCCCGTTGCAGTCTGGGAAGCCCCGACCCGGGAGGTGACGGGAGAATCGGTATCGCGATGCTTGTTGGGCGTGGTCACGAACTTGATGCGGCCCCCGGCTGCTCGCCAGAGACGTTTTCCGAGAACTGGCGCGGGTCTTCTTCGCGCGTGCCGGCTCGAAGGTCATTTCCCACGGTGTCGAGCAGGGCGTTCATGTCGCGGACACTGGCTTCCAGTTCGGTCAGGATTGCCCGGTAGCCGTCTGGAAGCGGTCCTCTGCGTCCGGTTTGCATGATGGCGATGTATCCCAGCATTGCGGAGAGAGGGGGGCGGAGAGCGTGCGGTACTTTT
>JAJXVI010000052.1:4791-9340 GCA_021782195.1 bacterium
CTTTTTCAAGCAGCCCCAGGGGAGCGCGGCGCGGGAGTCGTTCTCCTGCGAGCGCACACGCAAAGAGGTCGGCCCTCGTCAGCAGCCCGAGGAGGTGGAAGGTCCCATCGGTGACAGGGAGGCCTCCAATGTGATGCTTTCGCATTTTCTCGGCGGCTTCCAACACGGATGCCTCGGGCCCGATAACTTCCAGTTCCTGGCTCATCACGAGCGCGATGACCGGGGGTGACTGTTTTCGTCGGTTGTCCGGGTCGATAAGTTCGGGCCACGCGGCGTGAATGTCTTTTCGTGTGACCACGCCGATCACGCGGTTATCTTCCTCGTCAACGACCGGGAGACGGTGCACGGCGTGGCGCGCCATGGCCTGCATGGCGTCAAGCGCGGTATGGTGACGTGTGACGGTCACGACGGTACGGGTCATCAGGTCGGCTACGCGCACCGCAAAAGCTCCAGTTCGTGGGATACGGTCTCGTCGGGCATGTCGGCGTGGCTCAACGGGAAGGGTTCGCTTCAGAATCAAAAGATTCCATCATGCGAGAGACGAAAGACCTGAGTTCTCGGACTCCGATTGGTTTTGAAAGTGCCGGTGCACCGGTGTGCTGGAGGAACGATTGCATGTCGCTCCCACTTGTGTCGCCACTGAGAAACACGATGTGTCGCCCCAGATCGGGTTTTTGGGAGACCACGAGGTGGTAGAACTCCTCGCCCGTCAGGGTGGGCATGCGATAATCGAGGAAGAGCAGATCGGGGTTGTGTTCGCTGATGAGTCGCAGGGCCTCGTCGGGATCGCTGGTAGCGAAAACCTCAAATCCGTCTACTTGCAGGGCGCGGGTGAGAAATTTGAGAACCGTCACTTCATCGTCGAGCACCAGGACTTTCCCGTGGCTGTTCGGTGCCGGCACCCCCATTCGCGGAGAAGCCGGGGGAGAAGCGGCAGTCGCCGCGGAGGCTTTCGGGTTGCTGACGGGCCCGGACGGGTTGCTGGCTTCGGCAGGCGACTCGGCTCTTCCTCGGGGGAAAGGCGGGTGCGCAAGGGGGGTACGGCGCTCTTCGAGTTGACTGGCTTCCCCCCGCAACGTGACTACCATCTCCTCCGACCCGACGCTTTCGAGCGGTGGTGGCGACACCGTGTCGCATTGCCAGTCCTCGTCAGAAGGGATCCGAAGCAGTTGCAGCGACTCCATTGGCGCGACTTCTGCGTCAGCGGGAGCACTGGGAAGGTCGATGTGGAAGAGGGTGCCGCGTCCAACCTCTGTGTCGATCGTCAATTTTCCTTTGTGTTCTTCGATAATGCGTGAAACGATGGCGAGTCCGAGGCCGGTTCCCTTGCCGATGGGTTTGGTGGTGAAGAACGGCTCGAAGATGCGGCTGCGCACCTCGTCCGGAATGCCTGGACCGTCATCTTCAATTTCAATCCAGATGTTGTCGTCGTGACGTCCGGTGCGAAAGCTGAGGGTGGAACCTCGTTCGCCCATGAGAATCGCATCTTTGGCGTTCTGCGCCAGATTCATCACTACCTGGAGCAGTTTTCCCTGGTCACCGAGTGCCAGCAGGCGCTCACGCTCGTCGCCGAGTTCCGCGACCAGTCGCAGCCGTAGCCCACGGTAGCTCGTTGTGAACAGCTTGATTGTGTCTCTTACTGTTGCGCGTACGTCGAACGGTCGAAAGCCGCCTTCTCGCTGGACACGGGCAAACAGGAGCAGGTCCATCGTGATCTGGTTGGTACGCCTTGCCAGCAGGAGTATCTCCTGGAGACTTTCCGCCACGGGAGCCGTCAGATCGGAACGGGCGAGAAGCAGTTCCGTGAAACCCAGAATGCCGGTCAGCGGGTTGTTGACCTCGTGTGCCACCCCTGCTGCGAGTTCGCCGAGGGATGCGAGCTTGGATGCCTGGAACAGCTTTTGCTGGGTGGCCCGCTCGTCAGTGACGTCGCGGACGCTGACGACTGCCCCGTGCTCTCCTGCGGCACTGCTCTGCACGAAGGTTCCGCCCAGGATGAACGTCCGGTGATTTCGGGTCAGTTCGCGCCGAATGGGGGTTCCGCTGTGGAACACGTCCAGACCGAGCAGACCGATCGGGCATTCACGCGAATGGTCGATCGATTCGTGCGGAACAGGCTCCGACGCTGTGCCGCATATCTGCCGGTGCAGTTCCCGAGCGGGCCCGGTGGCGAGTGCCCATTCTCCACTGCGGCGCAACAGAACCACGCCTTCCGCCAGATGTTCGAGTACGTTCTGGAAGCGCTGTGTCTCTTCCATTCGCTGCAGCGCCAGCTTGTCAAGCGCAAGCGAGCAGTTCTGCGCGACGAGTCCGAGCATGCGTACGGCTTCGGGGGCGAATATCCGGTCACGGAGGCCAATGATACCGAGCAGGCCCGCGATGCGGCCGTTGACGTTCAGGGGGGCCCACTGCGACGACCGCACCTTGCCTTCCACACGCGGGGCGGTGGGGTCTGCGATTGTGCGCTCGGTCGTCTTGCTGTCGAGGAGGATACCCGTGCGGTCGTACAGGGCATTGAGGGCCAGTTCCTCCACCTGGCCTTCGAGCAGTTCGCTCAGCGGGGTATTCTGGCGGATGGTAAGCGTGCACTGCTTGTCGGTATAGGCAACCATGCACGCGGCGTCGTACTCGAGGACCCGCGAAAGGAACGACAGGGTGAGATTGGGGACGTCTGGCGCCAGGCGCGAAAGTCCGAGCTGTCGAGACAGTTCGTAAAGTGCTTCCAGCCCCTGGGAGCGTTGGAGCAGGGCGTCCTCCTTCGCTTTCAGCGCTTCGATGCGGAGGTTGCGGTGAATCGCGATGTGGCGCACGAGTCCGAGCGGGATGGACGGAGGGGGAATGAGCCGGCTCTCCAGCGACGGTCCTTCGGCGGCCAGGATCATTTCGATTGGACCAACCCAGCGAGCGCCGAGCCGGTGAAAGAAGGGAATCATGAGTAACAGGAGCAGCAGTCCGTAGCCCAGGGCGCTGGCAAACGTAGACCTGAACGAGCTCGGTCCGGGGTCAGGCATGGCCAGATAGAGAACATCGGAGCCGCGCGTGGCGCGACCGATGAGTGCCGCGCAATGCCAGCTTGATTCCAGCATAGGGGCGACGTCGTGGCACTTCTGTCCAAGGAGATCGGCTCGCGAACTGTCACAGACCGTGCCACGAGGATCGCAGATCCACCCGACCCGGTAGGTGTTCAGGTAGGGGGACGGCGTGGCGAGGTGCTGCGTGGCGGGTAGGAGTCGAGCCAGGGAGGCTGCGTCCTGCTCCAGGCTCTCGGACGCGTTAAGGGTTATCGCCCGCCAGGAGAGAAGCGCAAACACAAAAGCGCTGCCGGCGACGACGGCAACGACCGAGAGCAGTCCGAGGACAAAGAGCCGTTTTCCCTCCGATGAAGCGGGCACGCACTTCGTCAGCCATCTGGCTTCCCGCATCATGGCAGACCTCCGAATCCCGAGCTCCGCAGATCGAAATTGCCCCTGTACCGCGAGGAAGTTTCGTGTGTCTCGCTTTGACTCCTGCGGGGGCGTCAGCGAGTGCCGGCTGCGGCCAGTGCTTCCTTCATCCGTTTGAGCATCCCGGAGGGGGAAACGAACTCCGCGACCCGCAGCTTCTTCATCTGGTTTCCGTGCGAATCGAGGAATACCACGGTCGGCAGCCCCTGCAGCGCGAAGGTGCGGGTGGCCTCGGGGTCCTGGTTTTCGGTGAAATCAGCCTTCAGACACACAAAACGGCTGGATGCCGCGATGACCGATGGATCCGTGTAGGTCTTCTGGTCGAGCTCCTTGCAAGCGGCGCACCAGGTGGCAAAAAAGTCAATCATGACCGGCCGTCCAGTGGCGAGCGCGGCTTTGAGCGCCTTCGGGGAGTAGGGTTTCCACGCGACCGTTGTGGGGACGGGGGCGCGCGAAGCCGTCGCGCTGGCAGGTCCACTTGCGGCGGGCAGCGGAACCGAGGGGGACGGTGTGGGGAGGGTTGCGACACTGAGGGGGCGCAGGTAGGATGCGGCGAGAACGAGCGCCGCCACACCCGTGCCGACCTGCACGTAACGGAAACCTGCGCGCAGACCCGCCATACGGCGAAGTGCCAGCCATCCACCGGCCCCGAGGACGTAGCAGGCCATGACGGCGAGGAAGACTGAAGGCGGCGAGATGAACGGTTTCAGCAGATTGAGTGCCATGCCGATCAGAAGCAGGCCGAAGAATTGCTCGAGCCAGACCATCCAGGTGCCCGGACGCGGCAGGGTCTTGAGGGCTGCGGTGAAGGCACCGAGGATGATGTAGGGCGTGCCCATTCCCAGTGCGAGCGTGAAGAAGAGGGTGAAACCCAACCACGGGTTGCCGGTCGCAGCGACGTAGGTCAGGAGAGTGATGATGAAGGGGCCGACGCAGGGCGCAACCACGATGCCGATCACAAGCCCGAAGAAAAGAGCTCCTACCAGACCCAGCCGGTCGCGCAGTTCACCGATGCGGTTGAGCCACGAAGACGGGGCCGCTACCTGGAACACTCCAAACATGCTGAGCGCCATGGCAACCATCACAATGACCACGAAGCCGATCAC